>DVOG01000190.1 GCA_018713755.1 Candidatus Spyradosoma merdigallinarum
AAACAGCACGGAGCCGTTGGGCATCCACTCGTAATTGCGGCTGCGGTCCTCGGCGAAGACGACGTTCCCGCCCGCCGTTTCGCGGACTTCCTGCCGGAGAACGGTTGAGCCGTCGTCGCGCAACCGCGAAAAAACGCGCAGCAAATATTTCCCGTCGGGCGAAAGCAGGAGCGCCGTCGGGCGTTCCGTCTCGTTCACGTCGGCGATCGTCACCGGACGCTTTTCCTTGCCATCGGAAAAGACGACGGCGGGAACGTCCGGATTCTGCGCCTCGATTTCGATTTTCAGCGACGGCGGAATCGTGCTGCCCTTCTGCGTCAGCATCTTGACGACGATTTCATGGCGGCGGCGCTCGAAATTGAAATCCGTGATCGTCGTCGAACAGCTGTCCGCCCCCGTTTCGACGGCGAGCTTTTCCGTGATTTTCTTCCCGTCGAGCCAAAATTCGTATTTCTGCGGCGAAGAGAGCTTGATTTTGCTCCGCGTGAACGTCGCCGGCGTCACGCAGGTGCGGAAAATCGTCAGCGTGTCCTCGCCCAGCGGCGCGGCTTCGGAGGCTTTGACGGGCGCGGCGAAGAAGCCGTTCCCGCCGCGGAAAACGCGCGCGTAGGCCAAGCGCTCCGGCGCGGGGACGCTCAGACGCAGCTTCGCGTCGGCGTCGAACGTCTTGTCCTGAAGGTTTTTCTGATCGCCGAAAATCGGCGTCGGCACAGGAACGGACGCGGAGACTTCGATGATTTCCGGCGAAAACGCGGGGAGCTTCGCCTCCGCTTTCTGTTCCGCCGCGGGAACGGGCGAGGGAACGTCCGCCGCGGAAGCCGCAGGAGCGTTCCCGCCGGGAACCGCCGCTTCCTCTGCGGCGAAAGACGGCGCGCAAGCCGCCAAAACGAAGGAAATTCCGAGAATGCGCAAATTCATTTTTTCGGAGCGATGCTGGGGGTTGAAAAACAGGTAAAGCAAAAACTGGGTGCGGATGTTATCCGCGCCCACCCGTTCCCGCGAGAAAAAAGTTTCCGCGGGACATTTCCCGAAACGCGCGCGCAAAAAAAAAAGCGTCGGCGAAAACGCCGACGCCGCGGAACGCCGGCGCGCGGCGCTTGAACGGGCTACAAAACAACGCGGAAAAGAATCTGCAAAATCCAAGGCAGCGCGACGACAATCACCAGCGCAATCAGCAGCGCGCGAATGTCGCGCAAATCTTTGTGCAGCACGCGGAGCTGATCCGCTGTGTTGTCGGCCGCCGCCGGCGCTTCCGCGCGGGCGGCGGGGACGGAGACCATCGCGCCGCAGACGGCGCACTTGAACGACGTGCCGGCGTGCTCAGGGCCGACGGGATAGCTTTCCCCGCAGCGCGGGCAGGTAATGTTTTTTTTGGGTCATTGTTTTCATAGGATTAGAGACTTCCAGCCATTTTTGTCAGGCGCACGAAGACGTCAACGTTTTTCGTTTTGACCTGGCCTACAAATCCGAAAAGACGTAACGAACTATAATACCGAGAAGCTCTCCTGGACAGAAACGAGCTACGCGCGCTCGCTCTCCGGAGCGGCGAGCGGTCTTTCCCGAATCGAAACGCCGCCGGGAGACGTGCCGGAGATTTTCGGAGACTGGCGGCTGACCAGCGTTGAGGCAAACAAGACGGAGTCCGAGCGCTATTGGGAAATCAAAAAGACGTGGACGTCTTCCGACGCCGGATCCAAGTGGGACGCGGACCTTTACGGAGGATAAAAAAAAAAAGAAACGAATCGGCGAAAGCGCCGCTTCAATTACCGCACAGGACCAGGATTGGAGTTGACGAAACAGATTAACAGGTCCGCCGCTGACACGCTGTTCGAAACATAAACCCGGAAATCCGGCAACCCCTCGACGATTTCCCATCTCCCGGGGCTATCCGCCAACCCGCCAACAACCTGCACGCGCAAATCCGCCGCGGAGAAATTGTTCGTCACGAAAACCTTGTAATCTGCGGCACCCGGAGTTTTCACAAACTTAATACGCCCGTAAAGCCCGCGCGCAATTGCTTTGCGCTCTCCGTCAGAGAGCAGGGCGGACGCGTCTTTTTGAGCAGGAAAGGGAACGGCGCCGGAGAGCAACGTAACGGCGGGAACGCACAAGACAAGAGACAAAAAAGAGAGTAAAATTTTCTTTTTCATAAGATTTTTTTTTACGGGTTAACTTTTTGTTTTCAAGGAGGGAAACGCGCGTCAACGCTTTTTGTTTCAACATTTTTCGTCGCGCCGCGAAATTCGTTCCCGCGGGAACGGAGGCGCGTCCCCAAACGCCGCGCAACACGACAAAAAAAAGCGTTCCCGCCGCGAAAGACGGGAACGCTTTTTTCAACGGGAATTCCGTTCGAAGCTCACTTCGAGGGATTCCAGACTTCGAGCAGCGCTTCGGCGAGGTGTGAAGGCGTCTGCGCCACGGCGATGCCGGCGGCCTTGAGCGCCGCGACTTTGTCCGCCGCGGACGTTCCCTTGCCTCCGACGACCGCGCCCGCGTGCCCCATGCGGCGCCCGGCGGGAGCCGTCATGCCGGCGATGAACGCGGCGACCGGTTTTTTCACGTGTTCCTTGATGTAGTTCGCGGCTTCGATTTCGGCGGTCCCGCCGATTTCGCCGATCATCAGGATCGCGTCCGTGTCCGGGTCTTCATTGAAGAGCTTGATCACGTCGAGGTGCGTGAGACCCTGAATCGGATCGCCGCCGATGCCGATGCAGGTGGACTGCCCGTAGCCGCGCTGGGTGATCTGATACATGCCTTCGTAGGTCAGCGTTCCCGAGCGGGAGACGATGCCGACGCGGCCCGGACGCGCGATGTAACCCGGCATGATGCCGATGTTGCACTCGCCCGGCGTCATGATGCCCGGGCAATTCGGTCCGATGAGGCGAACGTCCGGCGCCTGGCGCAGTTTTTCCTTCACGAGCGCCATGTCGCGCACGGGAATGCCTTCCGTGATGCAGACGATGGTCTTGATGCCCGCGTCGATCGCTTCCATGATGCCCTCCGCGGCGAAAGGCGGCGGGACGAAAATCACGGACGTGTTCGCGCCTTCCTTTTCGACGGCTTCGCGCACGGTGTTGAAAACAGGAAGAGAATCGTTGAACTTCTGCCCGCCCTTGCCCGGCGTCACCGCCGCGACGTATTTCGTGCCGTAGGCGATGTTGTTGAGCGCGTGCTTGGAGCCGGCCTTTCCGGTGATGCCCTGGCCGACGACCCGCGTGTCTTTGTTGACGAGAATACTCATGGTCTGAATCTTTCCTTTATGAAATTATTTGTTCGCGGCGACGAACGCGTTGACTTCGGCGACCGCCTTGCGCGCGCCGTCGATGAGGCTGTCCGCCGGCGTGATTTTCAGACCGCTTTCGGCGAGAACCTTCTTGCCTTCTTCGACCTGATTGCCTTCGAGGCGGACGACGAGCGGGACCTTGATTTCGACCGTCTTCGCCGCGGCGACGATGCCTTCCGCGATCGTGAGGCAGCTCATGATCCCGCCGAAAATGTTGACGAGAATGCCCTTGACGTTCGGGTCCTGCGTGATGATGCGGAACGCCGCCGTCACCTGCTCGACCGTGGCGGAGCCGCCGACGTCGAGGAAGTTCGCGGGAGAGCCGCCGCAGTATTTGATGATGTCCATCGTGGACATCGCGAGACCGGCGCCGTTGACGAGGCACGCGATCGAGCCGTCGAGCGCGATGTAGTTCAGGTCGTACTTGCGCGCTTCGACTTCCTTCGGGTCTTCTTCCGTGATGTCGCGGAGCGCTTCGATTTCGGGATGACGGAACAGCGAATTGTCGTCAAAGGAAACTTTCGCGTCGAGCGCGACGATTTTGCCGTCGTTCGTGGAAACCATCGGGTTGATTTCGACGAGCGTGCAGTCCTTCGCCGCGTAAAGCTTGTAAAGATTCAGCACGAGTTTCTTGAACTGCTTCGCTTCGTCGCCCTCGAAACCGAGCGCGAACGCGAGCTCGCCCGCCTGATAGGCGCGCATGCCGATCGCGGGGTCAATCCACACCTTCGCGATTTTTTCCGGCGTCTTTTCCGCGACTTCCTCGATGTTCATGCCGCCTTCCGTCGAGGCGATGACGACGGGCTTCGAGCACGAGCGGTCGAGCAGAATCGCCAAATAATATTCGTGCTTGATCGACGAAGCTTCGTTGAAGTAGATGGTGCGCACGACGCGGCCCGCGGGACCGGTCTGCTTCGTCACCAGCGTGTTCCCGAGCATCGCCTTCGCGGCGGCGAGCGCGTCTTCCTTCGACTTCGTCACCTGGACGCCGCCCTTGTAGCCGTCCGTGAACGTGCCTTTGCCACGCCCGCCCGCATGAATCTGCGACTTGACGACGTAGACGCCGCCGGGAATCTGGTCGATCGCCGCGGCGAATTCTTCTTCTTTGTGACAAGCAACGCCGGCGGGAACGGGGATGCCGAATTCCGCAAAGAGCTGCTTCGCTTGATATTCGTGGATGTTCATAAATAATGTGGGTTCGTTGATTCAGCTGAACGCGCCCGCGGAAACGCCGTTCCCGCAGAAGCGTGTTCGTTCTTTCATTTTCGGCTTCTCGTTCGATTTTCGCAAGCGAGAAAAGGCTTTTCCCGCCGAAAATTCAGACGAAGAAAAGCCTTTTTCCCGAAAAACGCCGCGCCGTGTTCCCGCGCCCGCGCGGTTCCGTCCCGCTCAGCCGACCTCGAAATCCGCGTCCGCGTTCTTTTCCGGCTTGCGGATGAGTTTGCGCCTGCCCGGGGCTTTTTTCGCGGCGGACTTCGGCTTCGCCTCGCGCGGCGGGAACTCCCAGCGAAGCTTTCCGTCGGCCTTGAGCGCGAGAAACGCGTCGAATTTCCGCTTCGTCTTGTTCGACGTGAAGCCGCAGAGCAAATCGGTCTTCCCGTCGCGGAGCAGTTTCTCGACCTGTTCCCGCGGGATGTCCAGCCCGAGCAGCTTTTTCCGCATCGAAAAAGGCCGAAGCTTCTTCGCCTCCGCGGGAACGTCCGCCGGGTTGACCGCGTAGCCGTTCGGCGTCTCGTGCACGGCGCAACGCGTGACGGGATCGACGCCCACGACGGGAGCGACGGAGAAATCGACGGGCGCTTCGTCCTCCTCCTCGCCTTCGCGCGGCGGGAACACGAACGTCGTGCGAAGCAGCCCGCTTTCGTTTTTCTCGAGCTTCAGCTTCGCGGTGAAGTTTTTCCCGAAGCGCGACTTGAAATCGGAGAACGGGCCGATTTCGCCTTTTTCCAGCAGAAGCGCGAGCTCCGCCTCGGAAATGCTGTGCCCGCTCGCGTTCTTGTAGACGGCGAGCGCGGGAAATTCGCGGCCGTTCCCGACCTTCACGTCGTCCTGAGAGCGGAACATGCGGTAATTTTCCAGCATCGGCAAACGGTCCGTCGGGGAAACGACGGAAATTTCCGTCCACTGGTCGTCGTTCCCGCCGCCGTTCACGCCTTCGACGATCTGCCGCGTCAGCGCGACGATGCCCTTCATGAATTCCGGGCGGGAGAGCTTTCCTTCGGAGACCTGCCGCAGCTTGTATTCCCAGTCGCCCGTCATCGCGGGACTCGTCAGATAATCGACGCCCGCGACTTTGAGAAACGCGATGAGCTGCTCCGCCTTCACCGTGGGAACGAGCTCGCGGTTGGCGCGCTCGACGTATTTCGTGCGGATGAGGTGGTCGATGATGCCCGCGCGCGTCGCCGGCGTTCCCAGACCGCGCTCCTTCATCGCCGCGGCGAGCTCTTCGTCTTCGACGAATTTTCCCGCGCTTTCCATCGCGGCGAGCAGCGTGGCTTCGGTGTAGCGCGCGGGCGGCTTCGTCGCCTCCGCCTGCAACTGCAGTTCGCGGACGGCGGCGTTCCCGCCGTCGGCTTCGGAGAGCGCGGGCAGCGCGTCTTCCGGCGCGCCTTCTTCCTTGCCGTAAACTTCCTTCCAGCCCGGCGAGACGAGCACTTTTCCCTCGGTCTTGAACTTGTGCGCTCCCGCGAGCTCGGTGATGCGCGTCGTCACGTCGAATTCCGCCGGCGGGTAGAAAACCGCGATGAAGCGCCGCACGATCATTTCGTAGATTTTCGCCTCGTCCGGCGGCAGCGTTCCCGCGGGCGGCTGGTCGGTGGGAATGATCGCGAAGTGGTCGCTGACTTCCGCGTTGTTGAAAATGCGGCGGTTCGGACGCACCCAGCCGTTTTCGACGGCGCGCGCGGCAAAAGCGCCGAAGCGCGTCGCGTCCAGCGCGCGCAGCGTCGCGACGCAAGTCGGAACGTAGTCTTCCGGGAGCGCGCGGGAATCGGTGCGCGGATACGTCGTCGCCTTGTACTTTTCGTAAAGCGCCTGCGCGATCTGCAGCGTCTTCGTCGCGGGAAAGCCGAAGCGCTTGTTCGCCTCGCGCTGCAGCGTCGTCAGGTCGTAAAGTCTGCCGCAGATTTCCGTCGTGCGCTTCTTTTCTTCGGAGACCGTTCCCGCGGCGCAGGCGCGGCATTCGGCGAGCACGCGTTCGGCCTCTTCCCGGCTCCAGATGCGGTCGGCGCGGTCGTCCGGGTTTTCCGGCGTTTCGCCCTTCGCCGGCTTTTTGTAATCGGGGCGCTGATACAAACCTTCATACGTTCCCGCGGCGAGGCCGAATTCCGCCGCGAGCCGGAAGTATTCCTTCGGGACGAAATTGCGGATGTCGAGTTCCCGCTGGACAATGAGCGAAAGCGTCGGCGTCTGGACGCGCCCGACCGTCGAGACCTGCCCTTTCGCGGGCGAAGTGCGCAGCGTCACGGCGCGCGTGCCGTTCATGCCGATGAGCCAGTCCGACTCCGAGCGGCAGCGCGCGGCGGAACACAGGTCAGCCGTTTCCGAGCCGTCGCGCAGATGGCGCAGCCCGTCGCGTATCGCCGCGGGCGTCATGCTCGTCAGCCAAAGCCGCTTGACGGGAAGATTGCTCCCGGCGAGCTCGTAGATGTAGGCGAAAATCAGCTCGCCTTCCCGCCCGGCGTCGCAGCCGTTGACGACGACGCCCACGTCCTTGCGCGCCATGAGCTTTTTCAGCTTCAGAAACTGATCTTTGGCGCCCTTTTCCTTCGAGGGCTTGATTTTGAAATCTTCGGGAACGATCGGCAGCGTCTTGCGCGACCAGCGCTTGAACTTCGCGTCGTAGTCCTCCGGCTCGCACAATTCGACGAGATGCCCGACCGCGGAGGAAATCACGTAGGCGTCGTTTTCAAAAACGTCCCCTTTCGCGGGAACGCCGGCGACCTTCGCGATGTCCTTGGCGACGGACGGCTTCTCGGCAATGATGAGCGTCTTCATGCGTTTTGCGTCTGTGTGATGATGTTGGATGCGCTGTGCGCTGTTTTCCTGCGTTTCTATTTTCTGAAAAAAAATTCAGCAAGAATTTTTTTTTCCCCGCGCGGGAACGGCGGCGCGCTCCCGCGGCGGCGGCTCAGTCTCCGGAAAGAAGCTCCCGCGTTTCCCGCGCCCACGCCAAAAACGGCGCGACGGCGCGGCGGTTCCCGCGCAGATACGAAATCCGATACACCGCGGAAACGCCTTCGTCTTCCAGCGGCACGAAAACGCGGTTCGCGCCTTCACTGCGGTAACGGCGGACGAGGCGCGTCGTCAGCGCGGGAATTTTTTCCAGGTCCGGCTGCTGCAGAAACACAAAGCCGTCGTCGAAAATCTCGACGCCGCGTTCCCGCGCGATGCGCGCCAGGAAAGGTTTCAGCCGGCGCACGTAAGCGCCGTCCCCGCGCAGAACCGCCAAGCGGAAAGACTTCTCGCCGGCGAGGAGCACGGATTTCCGCCGCGCCCACGGATGCTCCCGCGGCACGGAAAGCATCAGCGTCTCGCGGGCGAAAAGCTCGCCGTCGATTTCCGGCGCCTTCGGTTCCCGCAGCGAAACGACGGCGTCGAACCTGCGGAAAAGCAAAAAATCCTCGAGCGCGGACTCGTCCGGAATCATTTCCGCCGCGACGGAAATTTCCGGGTGCGCGCGCTGAAAACGCGGCAGCGAAAAACGCATCGGCCCGGGATCGCAGAAGCACAGCGACAAGGTCCGCGCGTCTCCGTTCCCGCCGGAGAAAAGCCGCCGCAGCGCCTCCGCGCCGTTCAAAATTTCCGTCGCGCGCGCCAGCGCAAGCCGTCCGTTCCCGTTGAGGACGAGCCCGTTCTTCCCGCGGTCGAACAGCCGGGCTTCCAGCTCGCTTTCCAGCTTCTTGACGGCGAAACTCAGCGCCGGCTGCGAGACATGCAGCTTTTCCGCCGCGCGCGACATCGAACCGCACTCGGCGACGGTTTTGAAATACAGCAGCTGCGTCAGCTCCATGCCGTCCCGCCCTTTCTCATAAATTTTATTTATATCTTCATAAACAAACGGTATTGGACGCTCCCGCGCAAGCCGGAATATAATTTTCCGCAGAAACCGCACGCACGAAAAAACAACCCGAAACGGAGAAAGGAAAAGAAAAATGAACCTCGCGAAAAGTCTCACGACCCTGAACATGGCGCTCGCTTCCGCCGCCGCGCTCGCCGGCGCGGGAACGCCGCCGGAAGACAGAATCCGCGCCGCGGACGAAAAATACGCCGCGCTCTTCGCCGCGGAAAGAACGCCGAGCGCGACCGACCCGGAATTCATGAACATTCTGCAACATTTCATTTTCGGCGAAGTTTTCCGCATCGGCGAGCTCGACGACGCGACGCGGGAGCTGATCACCGTCGTTTCCCTGACGACGCTTCAGACGCTCCCGCAGCTCAAGGCGCACGTCGCCGCCGCGATGAACGCGGGCTGCTCGCCGCTGGAAATCCGCGAAGCCGTTTATCTCTGCGCGCCCTTCATCGGGTTCCCGCGGACGCTGAACGCCGTCGCCGTCTTCAACGAAGTCATGAAGGAGAAAGGCGTGGCGCTCCCGCTCGAAAACGCGGCGACCGTCTCGGAGAAAAACCGCCGCGCGGAAGGCGCGCGCATCCAAAACGCGCTTTACGGCGACGAGGTGCAGAAGTCCATGCGGAACCTCCCCGGCATCTACAAGGATGCGGTTCCGAACATGCTGACGGATCTCTGCTTCGGCGATTTTTACACGCGCGCCGGGCTGGACGCGCGGCGGCGGGAACTGCTCTCGCTCGTCGCGCTGACGGCGCTCGGCGCCGAAAAGCAGCTCAAGGCGCACGTCGTCGGGAACCTGCGCGCCGGGAACGGCAAGGAAACGATGCTCGCCGCGATGGTGCAGGCGGCGCCTTACGTCGGGCTGCCGGCGGCGCTCTCCGCCGTCAGCGTCATCAAGGATGCCGAAATCGAAAACTACGCGCCGATTTACGGCGAATGACGTTCCCGCGCCCCTTCGACGCTGAAAAAAACTCAGCGCAAACAACAAAAACGATTCGAAAAACAGCTCTTTTTCCGGAGCTGTTTTTTTATTTGGAATTCAGAATGACGATATCTGTTTTTCATCATACAATAACGGATATGAATTCCGTTAAATTCTTTTTTGTCTTTTTTATTTTAACGGCTTCCGCTCTTTTTGCGGGAACAGCCATCAGAACACCGCAGACATCCGGAGAACCGCACATCAACGGCCCATCGGTTATCGGCGTCACTCCCGGGAATTCTTTCCTGTACAAAATTCCCGTATCCGGCGACAGTCCGATTAAGATCACCGTTACGAATCTTCCCGACGGCGTTACTTTGAGAAACGGATCCGTTCTGGAGGGCAAAATCAGTCAACCCGGCGATTACCGCATAAAAGTCGCCGCATCCGACGCGACCGCCTCCGTCTCACGCATTCTGACGATTAAAGTCGGGAACGAAATCGCCCTGACCCCGCCGATGGGATGGAACAGCTGGTACTGTTTCGGCGAATCGGTCAGCGACGAAAAAATTCGGGCCGTCGCCGATGCTTTCGTCGAACAGAACCTGATTGATTACGGCTGGTCGTATGTCAACATTGATGACTGCTGGCAGGGCGAACGCCTGAAAGAAGCTCCGTACGCTCTTACCGGCAACGAAAAATTTCCCGACATGAAAGCTCTTTGCGATTATGTTCACTCAAAAGGCTTAAGGATCGGTATTTATCATTCTCCCTGGATCGGCACCTATGCCGGCTTTCGCGGCGGCAGTTCCGACAGTGAGACGGGATCGGATCCCTCATACGCCGAGCCTCCGGGAAGACGGCTTCAACCGGGTCAGATTTTCAGCCGTTATCCGGGAGTTCACACCCATAATGCCGATCGTGTCGGAAAGTATTGGCTTTTTGACGAGGATTTAAAAGCCATTGCCGACTGGGGATTCGATTACATCAAGGTCGACTGGCACCCGAACGACGTTCCGACGGCACGGCGAATGCACAACGGAGTCCGACAGAGCGGGCGTGATATTGTCCTCAGTTTTTCCAATAAAGCTTTTCTGAAAGATATTCCCGAACTTTCGAAGTATGCCAACCTGTGGAGAACCAGCGGCGATATTACCGATCTGTGGATCTCGCTTTCCCGAATCTCGCGTGATCTTCCGAACTGGGTTCCTTTTACCTCCTCCGGGAAATACAACGATCCCGATATGCTGCAGGTCGGAAATCTCGGCAAACCGAACACGCAAAGTGAAACATTCCGTCCGACCGGCCTCAGCCGCGAAGAACAGTATTTTCAGGTCAGTCTCTGGGTCATCGCCGCCGCCCCGCTGATTCTCAGCTGCGATGTATCTTCGCTCGATGATTTTACGAAAGGTCTGCTGACAAACACGGAAGTCCTCGCCGTCCATCAGAGTTATCCGGTTTTTCCGCCGCAGGTCAGAAAGCGATCTCGGACAACGCACATTATCACCCGGGAAACGGAAAACGGAACAGCGGTTTGCGTTTTGAACTATTCGGAACAGAAAAAGAAAGTAACGGTCCCGTTTCACGAATGGAATATCGGATCCCCCGGAAAATCCGGGAATTCGCAGAAAACGGCAACCGTGCGCGATTTGTGGCGGCAGCGGAATCTGTCGCCCGACCGGATGACCGACGACGGATTTACGGTCGAAATTGCGGGACACGGCGGAGAGCTTTTTCTGATCAGATAATCCGAAACGCAAAAAAACAGCCGTCGCCGCGAACATCCGCGCCTTCGAAGGCCATCGCGGCGCCAAGAAACAAAAAGCCGCGAAGCTTTCAACAGGCTTCGCGGTTTTTTTCGAATGGCGCGCCCACGAGGATTCGAACCCCGAACGAGTGATCCGTAGTCACTAGTGATATCCATTTCACCATGGGCGCGTTCAAAAGCGTGGAGAAAAGCAAATGCTTTTTTCGCCCGTCTGGCAAGCAAAAAAATCATTTTTTCCGACGCTGCGTTCCCGAGAAGTCGAAATCGGCGTAGACGAGGCTGTGATCGCTCGCCGCGCGCGCCCAAGGAAAATCGGCGATTTTCGCCGAATCCGGCACGTAAGCCGTGCGGAAAACCGCGGGCGAGACGAAGATTCTGTCGAAAGTGAAAAAATATCCGCGATACGCGTTGAAGAACGTGTTCGCGCCGCCGTTCCCGTCGCGCGCCGGAAGCGCCCGCGCGAAGGAAAGCGCCTCGAACGCCGAAAGCGGGCCGCTCCCGGGAACGTCGTTGAAGTCGCCGACCAAAACGAAATATTTCGGCGGATTCTTTTTCAGGGACGCGGGAACGCGGAAGCGGACGGACGACGGAATCTTTTCCGCTTTTTTCTCGTCTTCGACGCGGAAATCGATGAGCCGCCGCACGAAACGCGCTTCGCGGGAACGCCGCTGCGTGCTCTCGGGATCGTCCGGATCGGAAGAGACCTTGCTTTTCAGATGCACATTGTAAACGTAAAGCGACTCGCCGCCGGCGAGGGGAATCGCGACGCCGAGCAGACCGCGCGTGAGCTTTGCCGGCGCGGCGATTTTCACGGTTTTGGAAAACGGCACGCGCGAAAGCACGGCGATGCGGTTGTATTTGTCCCACCCTTCGAGCAGCGCACGATACGGGAACGGCAGCCCGGCGCGGCCCAGCGCGTCCGCGAACTCGTCGAGCCACGCGTTCCCGCCGATTTCCTGCACGGCGAGCACGTCGGGCCGCACTCCGAGCACCGTGCGCACCAGCGCGGTCTTTTCCTTTTCCGGCTTCGGGTATTTGTAGAGAAATTTGCCTTTTTCGGAAAAACGGTTGTCGTCGCGATATCTGCGCAGATTGTAGGTGGCGATGCGCAGCCGAGACGGAAACTCGAAGACCGCCGGCGTTCCCGCGGGAGCGGAAGAAAAATCCTCCAGCGCGACGGAGGGAGCGGGATTTTTCAACCGGAAGGAAATCGCCGCGGCGCATAAGACCGCCGTGACCGCAAGCAACGCCGTCAAAGAAAACCGAAGCTCTTTTTTCCCGGACATGGCGACGGTTCAAAGCAATGCGCGGACGCGAGAAACGACGCGCGCGGCGACGTCGTCGTCGTCGAGCCCGAAGCGGGAACGCAGCGCGGCGGAGGACGAGCCGTGCGGAATGAAGACGTCGGGCCAGCCGACGCGCTCGACGGGAACGCCGACGCCCCGCAGGGAAAGCGCCTCGAGCACGGCGGAGCCGAAGCCGCCGGCGAGCGCGTGGTCTTCCAGCGTGACGAAAAGCCGCGCGCCCGCCGCCGCCTGCCGCTCCAACAGCTCCGCGTCAAGCGGCTTGACGAAGCGCGCGTTCACGAGCGTCGGGCGCGCTCCCGTTTCCTCTAAAATTCTTTCGCTCACCTTTTCCGCCTGCGGCAGCATCGCGCCGAGCGACCAAATGCAGACGCGCCCGTCGCCCTCGCGCAGAACTTCCGCCTTCCCGATTTCGAGCGCGGCGGGAACGGACTTCGCGGGAACGCCCGGCGCCGCGCCGCGCGGATAGCGGATGAGCATCGGTCCGCCGCGGGAAAAGGCGGTGAACATCATGTCCGCGAGCTCGTCCTCGTCCTTCGGCTGCATGACGACCAGATTCGGGAACGCGCGCAGCATCGCGATGTCGAAAAGCCCGTGATGCGTCGCGCCGTCCTGCGGAGATAGCCCGGCGCGGTCGAGGCAGAAAAGCACGTTCAGATTCTGCAGACAGACGTCGTGCATCACCATGTCGGCGGCGCGCTGCATGAACGAGGAATAAATCGCGACGCAGGGCCTGAGCCCGCGCGCCGCCAGCCCCGCGGCGAAAATGACGGCGTGGCCCTCGGCGATGCCCACGTCGAAATAGCGGTCGGGAAAAGCTTTTTTCAGAAAGCACAGGCCCGTTCCCGCGGACATCGCCGCGGTGATGCCGACGATTTTCTCGTCCTTTTCCGCCAGGCGAACCAGCGTTTTCCCGAACGCGTCCTGCCACGGCGGGGGCGTTCCCGCGCGCTTCGCGGCGGGAAGCCCCGTCGCGGGATCGTAAGGCGCGCAGCCGTGAAAGCGGTCGGGATGCTCCTCGGCGACGGGAAGCCCTTTCCCTTTCTGCGTGCGCACGTGGAGCAGAATCGGGCGCGGAGACTTTTTCGCGAATTCCAGATAGGATTCGAGCTGCGCGACGTCGTGCCCGTCGATGGGGCCGAGGTAGCGCAGCTTGAAATTCTCGAACAGCGGAGACGCTCCCGCCGTGATGACCTGCTTTTTTTCCTGCTTCCACGCGGAGCCGGCGCGGATGAGATGCTCGCCGCACGGGAACTTGGCGATGAGGCGGCGCAGCCCGCTCGTGGCGTCGTTGTAAAAATCCGTCGTGATGAGCCGGTTGAGATAGTCCGCCACGGCGCCGACGTTGCGGTCGATCGACCACGCGTTGTCGTTGAGCACGACGATGAGCCGCCGCGTGTGCGCCGCGACGTTGTTGAGCGCTTCCAGCGTCGCGCCGTTGGTCACGGCGGCGTCGCCGACGACGGCGACGACGTGCTCGTTCCCGCCGAGGCGATCCCGCGCGGCGGCGATGCCGAGCGCGGCGGAAAGCGCCGTTCCCGCGTGGCCGCAGCCGAAGGCGTCGCATTCGCTTTCCGCGCGGGAACAGAAGCCGGAGACGCCGTCCGTCTCGCGCAGCGTGTCGAAGCGCTCGCCGCGGCCCGTGAGGATTTTGTGCGCGTAGCACTGATGCGAAACGTCGAAGACGATGCTGTCGCGCGGCGCGTCGAAAACGCGGTGGAGCGCGATCGTGAGCTCGACGACGCCGAGGTTCGGCGCGACGTGTCCGCCGTTTTTCGCGGTGACGGCGACGATGCGTTCCCGCAGCTCGCGCGCCAACTGCGGCAAGTCCGCCGCCGGGAGCTTTTTCAAATCCGCCGGGCTGTGAATTTTCTCAAGCATTCCCGTCAGAAAAAATCACGCGTCCTCCTCGTCGAACGCGGTCGTTTCCGCTTCGCCGTCGGCGGAGACGGCGCGCAGCTGCTCGATGCGCAGCTCGGCGTCCGCCAGTTTTTTCCGGCAGCTTTTCAGAACCGTCATGCCCTCTTCGTAGCGTTCGACGAGCTCGGCGAGCGGCACGTCGCCGCTTTCGAGACTTTCCACAATCTGTTCCAGCCGCGCGAGTTCCTCTTCGAAAGACAGTTCCTTTTCGCTCTTTTTTGTCCTGCTCACAATGAGCGGATTAAACGCGAAAAGCCGACGTGAGTAAAACGAAAACGTCTGTCCCGCGCGCGCGGCGTTTTCAGCGGCCGCGTGAAGACGGCGTTCCCGCGCGCGGCTGTTCCGCGGGAACGGAGGCCGCGTCGTATTCCCGCAGCAGTTTGAGCGACCACGCGGGGCTGTCCGGGAAACGGCAGGCGGGCGTCGAGCAAAGATACGCGCCGAGTTCCCGCGCCAGCGCGTCCGCCTCGCCGCGGCGGGAAAGATAAAGGTCGCGCCGTTCCCGCGGATCGTTTCCGACGTCGTAAAGCTGCGGAGCGCGGTCGGGAACGAGCAGGTATTTCAGGTCTCCGCGCATGACGGCGGCGGTGTAGTCCGTACACCAGAAAAACGTGCGCGGCGCGGCGGGAACGCCGGCGCTCCCGAGCGTTTCCGCGAGGTCTTTCCCGTCGAGGTTCTCCGGGACGTCGGCTCCGTTCGCGCGCAGAAGCGTCGGGAGCAGATCCGCGGAGGAAACGGGGCGCGCGCAGACGCTTCCGGGCGCGAAGCGCGCGTCCGCCGGCCAGCGGACGATGAAAGGCACGCGGACGCCGCCTTCGAAGTGCTGGCGCTTGGCGCCGCGGAAAGGCGCGTTGCAGGCGGGCGCTTCCGGCGCGCCGCCGTTGTCGGAGAGAAAGACGACGATCGTGTTTTCCGCCGCGCCGCTCGCCTCGAGCGCGTCGAGAATTCTGCCGACGCCCTTGTCCATCGCGTAAATCATGGCGCAGTAAATCCGGCGGTCCCGCGGCTCCACGCCGCGGAAGCGCGCGATGTCCTCCGGCTTCGCCTGCAGCGGCCAATGCGGCGCGTTGTAGGAAACGAGCATGAAGAACGGCGTTCCCGCCGCGCCGTTTTCCCGCAGAAAAGAAACGGCGCGCTCCGTGACGTCGTCCGTGAGATACGAGACGCGCACGTCTTCCGTGAAATTGGATTCGATGCGAGAAGGATTCAGCCCGTCGGTTTCTTTTTTTTCGGGAAAATAGCTGCGGGAACCGCCGAGAAATCCCCACCAGCGGTCGAAGCCGCGCTCCGGCGGCGTGAAGCCCGGCGTATGGCCGAGATGCCATTTGCCGAAAACCGCGCTCACGTAACCGAACGGCTTCAGGTATTCGGGAAGCAGTTTTTCCGAAAGCGGCAGCCCGTAATGCGATTCCGGCAGATAATCCGCCTTGACGTTCGGATTCGTCGTGATGCCGTAGCGCTTCGGAAATCGCCCGGTGAGCAGCCCCATGCGGGACGGCGCGCTCATGGGCGCCGTGACGTAGGCGCGGGAACAGAAGACGCCTTCGCGCGCCAGCCTGTCGATGTGCGGCGTTTCCGCCTGCGTCGATCCCGTGCAGCCCAAGTCGCCGTAGCCCAAGTCGTCCGCGAGAATGACGATCATGTTCGGCGGCGGGAGCGCCTGGCGTTTCCGCGAATCGGTTCCGGCGAAAGCGCAGGCGGACGCGCAGACGAACGCGGCGGAGAAAAGCAGGTTCTGCGAAATCATGATTTTTTCTTCTACAGACATTTCCGCTCTTCAGCAACACAGGAAAGCTCCCGCCGCGGCGGCTGCGGCAGATTTTTGCCGCGGCGAAACGACCCGAACGCCGTGAAGCGATTCCGAAGAAATCGAAACGCGGAGAAGCGGCGCGATCCGCGCGCTCAACCTTCGCGGGAATGAAACGTAACGCTTATTTTTTCTTCGCGCTGCGGCTCCGGCGGCGCGGCGAGTTTCGCCTCTTCCTCCTCCTCCGACGCCTTTTCTTCCGCGGCGGCAACGGCGCCCTTCTTCGCCCTTCTGACGTTGTCGAAAACGAACAGCAAAACGGCCGCCGCGACGGCGGCGACGCACAAGTAAATTAAACCGTGGACGGGATTGTCGACCCAAAGAAGAAACTCGAAGATGCCCACGACTATCGCCGCGACGGCAGCGAGCGCGACAAGAATGCCCGCCACGTGAGGAAAGCACAGGACGAGAAGAACGGCGACCAGAAGAAGAATCCAAACCACGCCTGAAGAGATAGCCTCGCGTTCCCGAAAAGGCAAGAAGAGATGCCATGTCCGCCGCAAAATTTCCCGTCGGGAACGGCGCGGGAAATCGCCGTCTCGCCGAACAGCGCGCGGGAACGGCAAGCGCCGCCGCAAAAAAAAAAGGCGCGCGCCCCGTTGCGGGAACGCGCGCCTTTTTCCTTTTCGGACGGAAGAAAAGCGGCTTATTTCTTTTCTTCGCCCTGCGCTTCCGGCGCGTAGGTCTTGGTGAGCGCCTGATAATAGTGGAAGCGGCGCGTGACCATTTCCTGCGCTTTGGCGTAGAGTTCCGCCGCGTGTTCCGGATTCGAACGCTTCAGTCCTTTGAAGCGCGTTTCCGTCTGCATGAACTCGTCGAGCGCGGTCTTCATCGCGGGAACGTCGAGCGAGAACGGATTTTTGCCGGCCTCGATGTTCGTCGGGTTGTAGCGGAAGATCGGCCAGTAGCCGGTCTCCACGGCGACCTTCTGGTGTTCCGCGCCGTCGGCGAGGTTGCGCAGCCCGTGCGCGATGCAGTGCGCGTAGGCGATGATGATCGCGGGACCGTCGAAGGCTTCCGCTTCCTTCATCGCCTGCAGGAGCTGCGTGTCCTTGTAGCCGATGGAAACGCGCGCGACGTAGACGTTCCCGTACTGGACCGCGATTTGCGCGAGGTCTTTTTTCGGGAGCTTCTTGCCCGCCGTCGCGAATTTCGCGACCGCCGCAATCGACGTCGACTTGGACTGCTGGCCGCCCGTGTTGGAATAAACTTCCGTGTCGAGGACGAGAATCTTGATGTTCTTCCCGGACGCGAGCGCGTGGTCGACGCCGCCGTAGCCGATGTCGTAGGCCCAGCCGTCGCCGCCGACGATCCAGACGCATTTCTTGACGAGGAACTCGCTGATGGCGAGAAGGGACTTCGCTTCGGGCGTTCCCGCGGCTTCGAGCTTCTTGTTCAGCTCGGCGACGCGTTCCCGCTGCGCGGCGATGTCGGCTTCCGTCTTCTGCGGCGCTTCAAGGATGGCCTTGACGAGCTCGTCTCCGACGACGGGAGCGAGCGCCGCGAGTTCGCGCTTCGCGCTCGCCGTCTTCATGTCGACCGCGTAGCGCATGCCGAGACCGAATTCGGCGTTGTCTTCGAAGAGCGAGTTCGCCCAAGCGGGACCGCGGCCGTCCTTGTTCGTCGTGTAAGGCGTGGTCGGCAGGTTTCCGCCGTAAATCGAGGAGCAGCCGGTGGCGTTCGCGATGTAGGTGCGGTCGCCGAAGAGCTGCGTCATCAGCTTGATGTAGGGCGTTTCGCCGCAAGCGGCGCAGGCGCCGGAGAATTCCATGAGCGGCGTCATGAACTGCACGTCGCGCATCGTGTTCCCGAGCTTCGTGCGGTCGGGATCGGGCAGGCTGAGGAAGAAGTCCCAGTTCTTCGCCTCGCTTTCGCGCAGCGGCGGCTGCGGGCGCATCATGATGGCCTTGCGGGAAGGATCGTTCTTGTCCTTGCTCGGGCAGACCTGCGTGCAGATCGTGCATCCCGTGCAGTCTTCCGGCGCGACCTGAAGCGTGAAGAGGTTCTTGACGCCGTCTTTCGCGGGAGCCTTGAACGGAACGCTCTTGAACGTTTCGGGAGCGCCGGCGAGCGCGGCTTCCGGATAGAACTTCGAGCGAATCGCGGCGTGCGGACAGATGCTGACGCACTTGTTGCACTGAATGCAAAGCGAGGGATCCCAGACCGGGATTTCCGCCGCGAGGTCGCGCTTTTCGTATTTCGTCGTTCCCGAGGGGAATTTCCCGTCGGCGGGAAGCGCGGACGTCGGCAGCAGGTCGCCCTTGTTCGCGATCATCATCGCCTGCACCTTCTTGAAGAATTCGGGCGCGCCCTCGTAGGCGGGAGCGACCTGCGGC
>DVOG01000191.1 GCA_018713755.1 Candidatus Spyradosoma merdigallinarum
GTGCTACCCGATCGCGAACGCGGAGACGGCGGCGCTTTACGCGCGCTATGCGGACGAGGCGCGGCGCGCGTTCCCGCAGGTGCGCTTCCTCGGCCGGCTCGGCGACTACAAATACTACGACATGGACGACGCCGTCGTCCGCGCTCTCGACGCCGCGGAGGAGTTTCTCTCGCTATGAAAAACAGCAAAAACATCAAAATAATCGTTTCCTACCATAAGCCGGCCAGCCTCTTGAAGTCGGATATCTTTATGCCCATCCACGCCGGACGCGTCATCGCTCGCGAAAAAAGCAAAGACGGGAACGCAAGCGAATGCGATTTGAATTGGCTTTTTTCGAATATGCGGGGGGACGACAGCGGAGAGAATATTTCTGCGCTCAACAGGGAATTGAACGAGATGACGGCGATTTACTGGGCATGGAAGAACTTAACCGGAAATGGGGGGGGGGCAGACAAGGTCGACTATATCGGACACATGCATTACAGAAGAATATTCGATTTTGAAGACATCTTCTTTTCGAGATGGCGGCGTGATTGCGAACGATTGCATGCCTCCGACGGAGAGTTCCCGGAGCTGATTTTACGGACGATGTTCATGCCTTCGAATGAGGTTGTCAGGAATTGCCTTCGGGAGTGTGACGCATTGATCCCTTGCGCCCATACAAACGAGCATTTTTTAGAGCGAAAGGGAAATCTTAGCGAGCCTTATATCCCTATTCCGCTCGTAAGAAAATATTTGGAAATCCTTCAAGAGAAAAACCCTACGGCAGATATTGACCGAGCTCTGCGTTCGTCGAAACGCCATTTCTGGAATATTTTTGTTTTCAGGAGAGATGTCTTCAACGCGTTTTGCGAATTCGTGTTTCCGCCAGTCTTTGAATTCTGTTCGAGATTCAAGGATGAATTTATCGCGGAGAAGCCCGGATTGTCTCCGATGAGGTTACGGAGGACGCCCGGTTTTCTCGCGGAGCTCAGTTTTCATATTTTCTGCTCGAATTTGATCGCGCGCGGGAACGTCAGCGTGCGGGAATGCGGTGTCGTTCAGTTCAAGGAACTCGCCACTGCTTCCAACTTGGGAGAGTTCCCGATGCGGTTCGGAAAAATCGCCGAAGCGGCGTGTAACTATTTCTTCCGTTTAGATGCGGAAAAACGCATGAAGCACAAGTGGCGTCTGATCAGTTCCTGGGAATTGTTGAAACGTAAATTTTAATTATGAAAGGTTTGTTTTTGAATCCGGATATTTATGTAATCAACCTTGAGCGGGCGAAGGCAAGAAAGGCAATGCTCGAACAGTCCGTACCCGCCGTATTGAGACCCCGGCTGAAATTTTTTCGCGCTGTTGATGCGAAAGACGAAGCGGAACTTGATCCGTGGAAAAAGCGGGTTTCCAAATGGCGGACGTATCTGTCGATAAGACGTGAGCTTTCTGATTCAGAAATCGCTTGCTTCGCTTCACATTATTCCCTGTGGAAATTGATTGCCGAAAAGCGAATTTGCGGAGAGGAAGGCGCCGCCGTCGTGGAAGACGATATTGTTTTTTGTCCGAATATTGAAGCGGCGCTTGAGGAAATACCGAAAAGCGGATTTAATTATGTACGATTGTATGCTGGAAGCGAAAGGCGTTTTTTAAAGTTTTCGCAAAACTTCTCCTACTCTTCACATCGGGTTTGGCTTACTGCGGGGTATTGGTTGAATCCTAAAGGTGCGGAGCAGCTTCTGCGAGGCGCAGACGTTTGGCATAATGAGGTGGATAATTACATCGACGAATTTTGGAAACATGGTTTGCCGATTGTCGCTTACACGCCGTTTCCGATTAGATTGAACCCCGAAGTTTCGACAAATTCTCAAATTTACGGAAGAGATAGGGCATTGCAAGAAGAGGGAATGGTTCAAGATGCATTTTTTAAAATTTTGAGAAATTTTCGGGAATTGCGGAGAACCGTCGCACATGTGAAATTGCTTCTTCGCCATCCGGAATTGCGACACAGAGAAAGCACGTGATGAACATCTTATTTTTGACGGATACGGGACTTTCGAAAGTTTGCCGCGGCGGGATTGAGAAGGCGACGGAACTGCTTGCGCGCGAATTGACGCGTCGCGGACACGCGGTGCGGATTCTCATATGGCGAACGGAGGACGACGTTTCGACGGAATTTTCGCAGGAAGTTTTTCCGCGGGAGAAGCCGCGGAACGCGCAAGAAAACCGCGCTCTTTTTGAAAAGACGCTCCGCGAGGAGCGCATCGACGTCGTCGTTTTTCAATGCGGCGCGGGCTGGAAGTTTCCGTTCCCGCGCGAGGCGGTGAAGCTCGGCATTCCCGTGGTTTCCGTGCTTCACACGGTACCGAATTCTTACGTGTTCCGTTATCGCGAGAAGTATTCCGGGCTGTCGCGGCTGTGGAACGTTTGGACGAAGCGGCTGCGGCAGAAGCGAAAGTATCGCTTCAACAGCGAACATTGCGCGTGCTCGGTCGTGCTTTCGGACGCTTTGCGCCCGGCGCTGGAGGCGCATTTGACGAAAGCGCAAGTGCGGCGGAACAGGGTTGCGGCAATCGGCAATATGTGCGTGCGCCCGCGCGAGGAGCCTGATTTTTCGCAGAAGAAAAAGGAGCTGCTCTTCGTCGGAAGAATGAGCTATGTCGAGAAACGTCCGGATCATCTTTTGCATATTTGGGCAAAGCTGGAAAAGCGTTTTCCGGCGTGGTCGCTGCGCTTCGTCGGAGACGGGGATTATTTGCCGGCGCTGAAGGAGCTTGCGGGAACGCTCGGCTTGGAGCGCGTGCATTTCGAGGGTTTTCAGAATCCCGAGCCGTATTATCGCGACGCGTCGATTTTCTGCCTGACGAGCGCCTACGAAGGCTTCGGACTGGTTTTGGTCGAAGCGGCGTCGTTCGGCTGCGTTCCCGTTGCGTTCGAGTCCTTCGCCGCCGTGCGCGACATCATCAGCGACGGCGAAAACGGCTGCCTCGTTCCCGCGTTCGACTTGGACGCCTACGCGGAAACGCTCGCGCGGCTGATGTCCGACGACGCGCTGCGGGAACGCCTCGCGGAAAACGCGCTCGCGCAAATCCCCGAAAAATTTTCTCCCGAAAAAATCGGCGCGCAGTGGGAAGCGCTCTTCCGGAAGCTCCTTGCGGAAAAGGGGCGGGAATGAGGATCCCCGCGCGGCGCGGGGGCGAGAGATGAAGGCTTGAAGCGGCGTCGCGCGTGCGTTTCAATAAACGGCTTTCGCCATGCTGCAAACCGTGAAATCCGGCGGCTTCCGCATTCTCTTCCGCGTCGGCGGCGGGGACGGCGTCGATTTGCCCGCGCTGTTTTTCGCTCTCCGCGCGGGAACGCCGGAGCGCGCCGGCGTCGCCTCCGTGCGGGAACTGGCGGGCTCGACGACGGGCGCGGTCTTCCTCGTCGCGATGCGGGACGGGCGCAAGCTCGTGTTCAAGCACGAGCGTCGGGAACACCACATGCTCGACCACCGCGTCCAGTCTTTCCTTTTCGGCTCGAACACGGAGCGGCTGATCCGCGGCCTGGACGCGGAGGACCGCTTCGGGAAAATTCCCGCGGCGGAAGTCCTGCTCGTCGCCGACCGCCGCAAGTGGGGCGCGGTGACGGAATCTTTCCTGCTGACGGAATTCGTCGAGGGCGAAATTCTCGGCCGCCTGCCGCGTTACCGCGAAAAATACGGGAACGCCGTCGCCGCGCTGCTGGCGCGCATGCACGCCGCGGGCATCGTTCACGGCGACGTGCACGAGCGGAATTTCGTGCTGCGGAAAAAGGCGGACGCCGCCGCCGGCGGCGAAGAGGTCGTCGCCATCGACATGTCGGGCAAGCGGGCGACGCCGTTCACGCGGGCGGAAGACCGCATCCGGCTGGAATGGACGTTCGGCGTGAAAAACGCGCGCGACGACTGGGGCGCGAAAATGTTTCTCGCGAAGCGGCGGCTTCGGAATTTCGTCCGGCGGTTGCGCGGCAAACCGCAGCTCCGCGCCTGAAAAAAAGCGCCGCGGGAGCGCGCGGGGATCAGCGCAGGGCGGAGAGATCGATTTTATAGAACTCGGGCGCCGCAGTTTCTTTCGCGAGAAACGCCGCCATGTAAACCGGCGCGTAAAGGATTTTTCCTTCGCGGCGCAGATTTTCTCCGCAGAGCACGAGCGCTTCGGGGATGGCGTATTCGGCGCAGGTCATGATGTTCGCGAGCGCGCGATGCGTCGCGTAAGATTTTCCGGACTTCACTTCGACGGGAAGAACGTTCCCGCCGGATTCGACGAGGAAATCCACTTCGCCGCGCTTTTTGCTGTTGTAATAATAGAGCGCGAAGCCGTGCGCCGTCAGCTCCTGCGCGACGGCATTTTCGAAAACGGCGCCGAAATTCACGTCGTCGCTTCCGGTGATGATTTTCAGTTGGATGCCTTCCGCGTACTGGCAGGCGAGAAGCCCGACGTCGCTCTGAAAAAGTTTGAACAAGTTGCGGGATCGGGCGAGCAGGAGCGGGGCTTTGGGTTCCTCGACATTGTAGACCGGCAGGGCGACGCCTGCGTTCTTCAGCCACAGAAAGCCGTTTTCGTAGCGCCCGAACTTCGCGTTTTCGTTCAGGTTTTTCAGAATGAAGCGCTTGTTTTTCGCGTTCAGCTCCGGGGGAATGAGCTCGAAAATCTCTTCGATGCGGAGTTTGTTCCCGCGGTCGTATCGGGTGATGTCGCGCTTGTAAAGGCGGAGAATGGCCCGCTGCGCTTCCGCCACCTTCTGAAGATTGTTCGATTCGAAATAACGGACGACCGCCTCCGGCATGCCGCCGACTACGAGATAGAGCCGGAAAAGCTCCATCATTTTCGCGTGGACGAAGGCGTCCGCGGGAACGCGGCGCGACCATGCGTCGCGCAGATTTCCCCAAACCGTTTCGGAAACGCCGGCGCAGCGCGCGAACTCCTCGAAGTCGAGCGGGAACATTTCGATGACGTCCATGTAGCCGACCGGCTCCGAGCGCAGATCGTGAAGCTCAACGCCCAAAAGAGAGCCGCTCAGGATGTAGCGGTAGGAGCCTTCTTCGACCAGAAACTTGATTGCGGTGACAATTTCCGGACAGAGCTGGACTTCGTCGAAAAAGATGAGCGTCTCGCCTTTAATCAAAGGCGCGGCGGCGATTGCCGAAAGCCGCAGCAGAACGTCTGCGTTCGAGCTCGCGGTTTTGAACGCGTCGGCGGCATCGGGGTTCTCGGCGAAATTGATTTCCACGAAACTGCGGAAATTTTTCCCGAATTCCCGGACGGAATAGGTCTTCCCGATTTGGCGTGCTCCCGTGACCAGCAAGGCGCTCTTGCTTGTCTCGAAATGGCGGCGAAGGCGTTCGTCGATTTTTCTTTTCAGCATCTTTCCGTTTTTCCAAGGGTAAAAATACCCGATTTTTCCGTTTTTCCAATGAAAAATGCGGGAAAATTTCCGTTTTTCCAAGATGGGGAGGGGCGTTTCCGCGGATTTTTCCCGGCGGGAGCGCGCGGGGATCAGCGTTCCGCCGCGGGCGCGGGAGCGGCGGCGGGCGTTTTCACGATGCCGTTCGGCGTGCGGAATTCCGGCGAAGCGAGCGCGCGGTTGAGGATTTCGATGTTCTTCGCGTCGCGGGAACGGTCGAGCTCCTTATGAAAAAGGTGATATTGCGCGCCGGCGAATTTCAGCGACTGGCGGCGCACGCCGTATTTCATCAGGCGCACTTCGAGCTCGGAATCCTCGCGGCCCCAGCCGGAAATGTCCTCGTTGTAGCCGTTGACGGCGAGCAGATCCTTTTTCCAGAAGCCCATGTTGCAGCCTTTGGAAATGTAGGGGACGCCGGCGCGGTAGCGTTCCCGCAGGAAAAGCGTCAGCGGCGGGACGCGCAGCGCGTTGACGCGGTTGCGCACGCCGCGGGAAAGCGGCGAAAGGCGGGCGTTCCCGCCGGAGAGGATTTCCCGCGTGCGGCTTTCCGTCAGCAGCGTCCGGCTGCCGCAGGTGAACCAGCCCGGGCGCGCCGCGGCGAGGTGGTCTTCGATGAAGCGCGGAGGGAGGATGCAGTCGCCGTCGATCTGCACAAT
>DVOG01000192.1 GCA_018713755.1 Candidatus Spyradosoma merdigallinarum
TGCGGGAACTCGCGGACTGATTGTGGTGGAAACCGGCGGCGACGCTGAGACGCAGCTTGTCGCCCTCCGCGCCGTGTCCGAACGTGAAGTCGACGTTTTCAAGCGCGCGGTTGTTGTCGGTTTCGTCCATGTAGAAGGCGAAGTTTTCCACGAAGCGGAGCGTCGCGGTGCTGCGCCCCTCGTCGCCGGTGGAGAACAGAACGCCGGGCGAAATCGTGAAAATCGTATCCGATTTTTCGCCGGAATCATCCAGGTAAATGTTGTCGTTGTACGCGACGGACGCGTCCAGCAACGCGCTGAGGCCCGCGTTTTCTCCGAGCCCGGGCACGGGAACGAGCGGTCCCGCCGCATTGGCGGCGACGGCGCTGCCCGCGACGACGAAGGAGAGTGCAAGTTTCTGAAGAATCGTTTTCATGTGGTTTTTTGGGTTTTTGAAGGCAAGGGAAAACCAAAGCGCGAACGGCGTCAAGCCTTTAATCGGGAAAAGTGCCGTTCCCGCGCATTTTCCGCGCGGGAACGCCCGCGGACTACCGCATTTCTTCGCCCGTCTCCATGTTGAGGATTTTGAAATTCTCGACATGGAACGACGGATCCGCCCGGAAAGAAAGGCTCACGTTGTACGCTTTTTCGATGTCGGCGATCGCATCGCGATCGTCGGAGCGCAGACGCTCCAGGTTCAGCGGATGCAGGAAAATCCGGAACGCGAGTTCCCGCCCGACGTTTTCGCTTTTCCCGCGCAGACGCCGAATCACGCTGATGAGCCGCCGCTGAATTTCGACGCTCATCGTCCGCGGATTTTTCACGATCCCGCGGCCCTGGCAATACGGGCAGCCCATGTAAAGCGACGTCGTGTTGCTCTCCTGCTGGCGCTGCCGCGTCATCTGCAGAATGCCGAGCTGGGAAATCGGCAGAATCTGGTGCTTCGCGCGGTCCATGCTCATCGCGTCGCGCAGCGCGTTGAAGACGGCCTTGCGGTCCTTCGGGTTCTTCATGTCGACGGTGTCGATGATGATGAGCCCGCCCAGGTTGCGCAGGCGGATCTGCCGCGCGGACTCCTTGACCGCCTCGATGTTCGCCTGCACGACGAAATCCTTCGCGTCGCCCTTGCCTTTGTGTCCGCTCGTGTTCACGTCGATCGCCGTCAGCGCCTCCGTTTCGTCGATGACGATTTCACCGCCCGACGGGAGCGGCACGCGCCGCATGTAGGTCTGCTCGATCTGCCGCTCGATGTTGAAGCGCTCGAAAATCGGAATGTTGTCCTTGTAGCGGACGACCTTGCCGCGGGAACGCGGAGAAATTTCCCCGACCGCCTTGATGATGGCCTGATAATCTTCCTCCGAGTCGACGAGAATGCGGTCGATGTCCTCCGTGAGGAAATCGCGCACGGTGCGTTCGATGAGGTCCGGCTCCTGATAGAGCAGGCAGGGCTTCGTCGTGCCGTTGATCGTGGCGCAGATTTCCGCCCAACGACGCAGCAGCATGTGCAGATCCCGCACGAAATAGCGCAGCTTTTTGCCCTCGCCCGCCGTGCGGATGATGACGCCCATGCCCTGCGGGATCGTGAGCTTGCGCAGCAGCTTCTTCAGGCGGTCGCGCTCGGCGGAGCTTTCGATTTTGCGGGAAACGCCGCACTGCCCGGAAAACGGCATCAGCACGATGAAGCGCCCGGGAATGGCGATGTTCGTCGTCGTCCGCGGCCCTTTCGTCCCGATCTGGTCTTTCGTGACCTGAATGACGATTTCGCTCCCGATCGGGAACAGCTCCGGAATGTCCGCGATCTTGTACTTCTCGCGCTTGGATTTCTGCTCCGCGCTTTCGTTGTCGCGGATGAACTCGACGGACGAATCGTTCGCGGCGGGAAGCATGTCCCAGTAATGCAGAAACGCGTTCTTCGGCTGCCCGATGTCGACGAACGCCGCCTTGAGACCTTTTTCAAGATTCTGAATGCGGCCTTTGAAGATGGCGCCGACCATGCGCTGCTCGCCGACGCGCTCGATCTCGTACTTTTCGAGCACGCCGTCCGTCAGCAGCGCGGCGCGTTTTTCGAGCGGCTCGGAGTTGATGATCAGTTCGCGGAACCGGTCCTTGTCTTTGGAGAAATGCTTCACGATGCGTTGAAGGATGGGAAGTTTCTTCGCCCGCCGGCGAGCGCCTTCGTTGAGCTCCGCCTTCGGAATCGGCACGACTTCGTGCGGCTTCGGCGGATGGCGCAGCGCTTCGTTCTCGTCATGGGGCAAATTGTCTTTTTCTGGAATGTCTGGCATTTTTTTTTCGGGATTTATACGGGTTCACGCCGGGAACTCCGCGCGCCGAGGCTTCGCTTCCGCGCGTTCCGGATTTTCGGAATCCTGTTCCGCGCCGGAATGTTTCGTGTGGCAGTGCACGCTCTGCACCAGCCCGAACACGATGAAGCAGCTCAACACGAAAGAGCCCCCGTAGCTGAGAAACGGGAGAGACAGCCCGGTCACCGGCATGATGCCGATGTTCATCCCGATGTTGATCAGGATGTGCACCGACATCATCGTCGCGGCGCCGACCGTCAGAAGAAGCCCGAACGCGTCGCGGGAACGCAGCCCGATGACGACCGTCCGGAACAGAAGGACTCCGTAGGCGCACACCAAAGCGGCGCTGCCCGCGAAGCCGTATTCCTCCGCGATCACGGAGAAAAGAAAATCGTTGTGCGCGGCGAGCTCCGGCAGATAGCCCAGCTTCGCCTGCGTGCCGCGGTTGAAGCCCGCGCCCGTCAGCCCGCCCTTGCCGACGGAAATCAGCGACTGCCGCACGTTCCAGCTCGACCCGATTCCGTTCGGGTCGATCGTCTGCGGATCGACGAACGACAGCAGCCGTTCCCGCTGATAATCTTTCAAAAGAAAAAGATACGAGTCCTTCTCGTAGCCGTAAACGTCCCGATTCTCGCGGGAACGAATCTCCGCCGCCGGATTCTGCGGCGCGCGGCCCGTCTCCTCCGTGCGCAGCTCGATGTAATCGAGAATGCGCTCGCGGTAAAAGTGCAGATCGACGGCGACCGCCGCCGCCAGCAGCGCTCCCGCCGCGCCCACGATCGCGAAAAAACGCGCCGAAAGATTCGCCGCGAACAGCAGCGCGAAAAGCACGGGAACGTAAACGAGGCTCGAGCCCAAATCCGGCTCGACGAAAACCAGCGCGAACGGAACGCCCGCCCCGAGCGCCGCGCGCCAAACCGTCGGGAACGACGCCCGAAACGCGCCCAGCGGCTTCACCGAAAGCAGCGACGCCAGGAAAATCAGCGTGGAAACTTTCGCGAACTCCGACGGCTGCACGCTCATCGAGCCCAAAAAATACCACCGGTACGCGCCGTTCACCGCATGAATGAAATCGACGCCGCCGATTTTGAAGACTCCGAAAACCGCGATCGGGACCAGCAGCGCCGTTCCCGCAAGATAAATCCAGTTCGCGAAACGCTTGTAGACGCGAAAATCCACCGCCGCGACCGCGCAGTACGCCGCGATTCCCACGCCGATGAACGCGATCTGCTTGCGCCATTCGTCGCCGCCGTCAAAGCTTCCCGAGGCGAAAATCCCCGCGACGCCCAACGCCGAAAGCGCCAGGATGACCGCCGGCGTCAGCTTGTCCGCCCGACGCAAAAAATCCCATCCCGCGTCGAAAATCGAGGCGAGGCGGGAACGGTCGGCGATGACGGTGCTGCTCACGAATCGTGTTCTTGAAAATTTCGTTTATCATAAAACCTTGCGCCGCGCATTAAAACAATAAAACGCGCGCGCGAAGGGGAAACGCCTCCGCCGGGGACGGCGGCCGCGGGAAAAAAGACGTTCCCGCGGCAACGCCGCAGGAACGTCGGTAAAGTGGCGGAGAGAGAGGGATTCGAACCCCCGGTGCCTTGCGGCACACCTGATTTCGAGTCAGGCACAATCGGCCACTCTGTCATCTCTCCGAAAAAGAAAGGATGTCAGGAAAAACCGTTCCCGCCTCCGAGTCAACGTTTTTCCTTCGCGCCGGAAGTACTCCCGGAAAAGGCCTGCCCTTTCAGACCGCGCCGAGCGCGCGCCAAACGCCGCGCACGGCCTCCTCGGGAACGTCCGCCGTCGTGAAGGCTTCTCCGATTTTCCGCAGCAGCACCCAGCGCCGCGTTCCCGCGAGGATTTTCTTGTCGTTCCCGGCGGCGGCGATCAGCGCGTCGACGGAAAGCGGCGCGCGCAGGCGCACGGGAAGCGCGTTTTTCGCGCAAAGCGCGGCCGTGCGCGACACCAGCGTTCCCGCCGGAGCAAAGCCGAGTTTTTCCGAAAGCATCGCCGCGGCGACGCAGCCGACGGCGACGGCCTCGCCGTGAAGATACGCGCCGTAGCCCGCCGTTTTCTCGATCGCGTGCCCGAACGTGTGACCGAGATTGAGCAGCGCGCGCCCGTTTTCCGCCGCCGTCTCGCGTTCGTCCGCGGCGACGACCGCCGCCTTGATTTCGCAGCAGCGCCGCACGACCGCGGGAAGCTCCGGAGAATTCCACGCGAGCGTTCCCGCCGCCTCGAGCCGCTCGAAAAACGCGCCGTCGGCAAGCAAGCCGTATTTGATCACTTCCGCCGTTCCCGCGGAAAATTCCCGCGGCGGGAGCGTCTTGAGCAGCGCCGTGTCCGCGACGACCGCGTCGGGCTGGTGAAAGGCTCCGACGAGGTTTTTCCCCGACGGCAAGTTGACGCCCGTCTTCCCGCCGACGGAACTGTCCGTCATCGACAGCAGCGTCGTCGGAACCTGCACGAACGCGATCCCGCGCAAATAGGACGCCGCCGCGAAGCCCGCCAAATCGCCGACGACGCCGCCGCCGACGGCGAACACGACGCCGCTGCGGTCAATGCGCGCCTGCGCGAGCTTTTCCCAAAGCGCGGCGAGCTCGCCGACGGTTTTCGCCTCTTCGCCGTCGACGCTCGTCTCGAAAACGAGGCGCGCGCGCGGCGCAAGCCCGGCGAAAAGCTCCGGATGCAGCCGCGGGAGCGCCGGGCTCGTGACGACGGCGATCGGCCGCCGCGCGGCCGCGTAGCGGTCGGCGAGCGCGAAAAGCGTTCCCGCGAGATTTTCGCCGATGTGAATCGTGTAGGCGCGTTCGCCCAAAGATACCGGAATGTCGAACATGGCGTCAGCGTTTTTGAAAGGAATCCTGCGCGCGGCGCGCGTCGACGACTTCGGTGCGCGCCAGCTTGTCGTGCCAGCCGCGATGCCTTTTCGCGAAGACGACGACGTGCGCGTTCACGATCGCGAGCAGCGTGAGCAGCCAGCCCGACGGCACGATGCTGATCGCTTTCCAGAACGAGCGCGAAAGCGTCAGCAGAAACGGCGGCGGGAGCGTCGTCCCGAAAAAGACCGTGCGCAGTCCGAAAATTTTCTTGCCGAGCGTCTGCCCGCGCAGGAACTGCTCCGTGCACACGAAATACGCCAGACTCGCGGCGAAGGAAATCACGTAGGCCGTTTCGAAAAGCGAAATCAGCGCCTCGTCCTGCGCGGCGCTTTCGGCGAGCGCCGTCACGGCGTCGGCGGAAACGACGCGCCCGGCCGCGGCGGCCTCCGCCGCGCGCGCATAGGCGTCCGTCATCTGACGGGAAAAATCCGCGAGCGCGGAAACGCCCTCCGGGCAAAACGCCGGCAGCGCCAGCTTCAGCAGCAGCGCCGTCGCGAAAAGCACGAGCACGCTGTCCGCGAGAAACGCCAGCGTGCGGAACGACAGCGGCGCCGGCGGCAGATTCTTTTCCGCGTTCGCTTCGGAAATTTCCCGCGAAGGCGGCGGCGTTCCCGGCTCGGAATCCATGAGCGCGTTCCCGTGAAAAAGCGGAGGCATTCAGACCGCGAACCCGTTCCGGCGCAAGCACGCCTCGAGCGTATTCTTCATCAGCATCGCGACGGTCATCGGACCGACGCCGCCGGGAACGGGCGTGATGAGCGAGCACTTCGGCGCGACGTTCTCGAAATCGACGTCGCCGACAAGCCGGTATCCGTTTTTCTTCGAGGCGTCGGGAACGCGGTTGATTCCGACGTCGATCACGACGGCTCCGGGCTTGACCATGTCTTCCGTGACGAATTTCGGCTTTCCGATCGCGGCGACGAGAATGTCCGCCTGCCGCGCGATTTCAGGAAGATTTCCCGTGCGGGAATGGCAGACCGTAACCGTCGCGTTCAGCTTCTTCGAAAGCAGCAGCAGCGCCGCGGGCTTGCCCACGATCAGCGAGCGGCCGACGATCACGGCATGCCGCCCCGCCGTCTCCGCGCCCGAGCGCTTCAGCAGCTCGACGATGCCCGCCGGCGTGCACGCCGCGACCGCGTTCGGCAGTTCCTGCACGAGCCGCCCGACGTTGACCGACGAAAAGCCGTCGACGTCCTTCTCCGGCAAAACCCGGTTGAAAATCGCCGTCTCGCTGATGTGCGGCGGGAGCGGCGCCTGGATGAGAATGCCGTGGACGGACGCGTCCGCGTTGAGCGCGTCGATCTTCGCCTCCAGCTCCGCCTGCGTCGCCGTCGCGGGAAAAAGAACGAGCGAGCTCTTCATCCCGATTTCCGCCGCCGTCTTCTGTTTCTTGGCGACGTAGGAAACGGACGCGGGATCGTCGCCCACGCGAATGACGACGATGTGCGGGACGACGGAGCCCGCGAGTTCCGCGATCTTCGTCTTCAATTCGGCGAGCACCTGCTTCGCGATGAGATTTCCGTCGATGAGTTCCATGATGAAGTCAAGCGTAGCCCGACGGCGTTCCCGCGGCAAATCTTTATTCCGGAGGAAAAACCGTGAGCGCGAGCGAAAATTCCTCCGCGAGCGTCTCGCTCGCGAACCGCGCGACGTCGTCCGCCGTCAGCGCCCCGATGCGGCTTTCCGCTTCCGCGTCGCGGTCGGCGGGCAGCCCGCAAAGCGCGTTCAGAGCGGCGTTCCCGCAGCGGGACGCCGCGCGCTGACGCCCCGAGCGCAGCGCGACGCAGAGCCGCGTTTTCGCGCCGAGCAGCTCTTCCGCGGAAATTCTTCCCCCGCGCAGCCTCCGCATTTCCTTGCGCATTTCTTCCAACGTCGCCGCCGCGCGTTCCCGCGCCGTTCCCGCGCAGAGAAAAAACATGCCCGTCTCGGGAGCGGCGATGCGCTCCGCGCCGACGAAATACGCGAGTCCGCGCTTTTCCCGCACTTCGAGAAAAAGCCGGCTCGACATGCCGCCGAGCAGCTCCTCGGTCAGCGCGCCGACCCAATAGCGCTCGTCGCGGAAGCCGACGTCGGGAAACGCCAGCTGCACGATCGTCTGCTCCGCGGGAGCGGGAGCGGCGACTTCGAGCTCCCGCGCCGCGCCCGGCGACGCCGCCGCGAAGCGCAAGCCCAAATCCTCCGCGCCGTTCCCGCGGAAGCGCGCGGGAGAAAATTTTTCTTCGAGCAGCGCCGCGAGCGCGTCGCGGTCGAATTCGCCGGACGCGGCGACGACGACGTTTTCGGGAACGACGAGCCGCGCGCGCAGCGCCTCGACGTCGGAAAGCCGCAGCGCGGAAAGCGCCTCCTCCGTGCCGACGCCGGGAACGGCGAGCGGGTGCGCGCCGAAAAATTCGCGCCGCAGCGCGAGCCGCGCGAAAGATTCGATTTCGTCCGCTTCGCCGCGCAGCGCGGCGAGCTGCGCCGCGCGTTCCCGCCGGAAATTTTCCTCGGAAAAACGCGGCGCGCAGACCGCGTCGGCGAGAATGCCCGCGGCGGCGGCCTCGTCGCCGGCGAGCGTTTCCGCGATCAGCGAAAACGAATTGTTCCCGGAAACTTCGTCGAAGCTCCCGCCGAGCGATTCGATTTCCTCCGCAATTTCCGCCGCCGTCCGCGTTCCCGCGTCGAGCGTCATCAGCGTCGACAGCAGCGCGCTCGCGCCGCGCGTCTTTTCCGTTTCGAAAGAGCCGCCGCCGAGCAGCGACGCGCGCAGGCAGACTTTCGGAAATCCGGGAACGGGCTGAAGCAGAGCGCGGACGCCGGACGAAAGCCGGATTTCCTCGAACGGCGGGAACGCGCCGAAACGCGGCGACGCCGCGCGGGACGCGGGCTTTCCGCGAGGCGAGCTCTTTTCCAGCGCCGCCGTCGTGAGCGTCTCGGAGCGAAAATATTTTTCCGCCGCCGCGCGGATTTTCTCGGGCGTGAGCGCGCGGATTTTCTCGAGAAAAATTTTCGTCGCCGCGGGATCGCCGCGGCCGATGCATTCCGAACCGAGACGCGACGCCGCCGCGGACGCCGTTCCGAGCGAGCCGACGAGCGCGGCGACCGCCTGCCGGGAAACTTTCCGCAGCAGCGCGGGATCGACGCCCTCGCGGGCGATGCGCGCCGCCGCCGCGAGCAGCGCGTCCTCGATTTTTCCGCGATCGCCGAGCTCTCCGGCGTAGCTGATCCAGAAAAGTCCGCCGGCGCCCGGCGGCATCCACGCGGAGACGTCGAGCTCGTGAACCAGTCCGCGCTCCTCGTGCAGTTCCCGCCACAGCAGCGCGGAATCGCCTTTGCCGAGAATCGCCGCGAGCGCGGAAAGCGCCGGCGCGTCCGCGTGCGCGCATCCGGGAATTTTCCACAGCACGTTCCCGCGCAGCACGCGGACGTCGCCGCGCAGCGTGCGTTCCCGCGGCGCGAGCTGCGGCGGCTCGGCGGGAACGAACGCCGCCGGGCACGGGCGCTCTTCCGCGGACCCGAAATATTTTTCGGCGAGCGCGAAAATCGCGTCCGCGTCGGCGTCGCCGGCGGCGGCGACGCCGATGTTCGCTGGAACGTATCTTTTTTTGAAATACGTTTCCAGTTCCCGCGACGTCATGCGCGAGAAGACGTTTTTCCGCCCGATGACGGGGATGCCGTAAGGATGAACGCGGAACGCTTCGGCGAGCGTCGCGTCGGCGAGGCGCGAATCGGGATCGTCCGCCGTCATGTCGATTTCGCGCAGAATGACGTCCTTTTCCCGTTCGGCGTCGCGCGCGGCGAGCCGCGGGAAAAGCACGATCTGCGAAAGCGCGTCGAAGGCCGTTTCCGCGGCTTCGGCGGGAACGTCGGCGTAGTAGACGGTGCGGTCGAAGGACGTGTAGGCGTTGAGGCTTCCGCCGACGGCCTGCACGCGTCGCACGATTTCCTCCGCGCCGTATTTTTCCGTGCCCTTGAACGCCATGTGCTCGAGGTAATGCGAAAGCCCTCCGCCGAGAAATTCCTCCTCGTGGATGCTGCCGGTCTTCACCCAGACCTGCACGGAAAGCAGGCCCGACGGGAGCGTCTTCCGGAAAAACGCGGGAATGCCGCATCCGAGCCTCGCGCTGCGCGGGAGCGCCGCGAACGTATCCAAAATATCCATACCGAAAAAAATCAGGAAACTTTTTTGCCGAAATCGGAGGGAATCATGCGCCGCGCCTTCGCGACGAGCCAAAATCCGGGCAGCGTGCAAAGAATCGACCACCAGAAGAACATTTCGTAGCCGATCAGGTTCTGAAGCGCGCCGGACCAGAATTTCGGCAGCATGACGCCGAGCGCCATGAAGCCCGTGCAAATCGCGTAATGCGCGACGGCGCGCGGCGTTCCCGCGCACGACCATAGCATGAAGAGCATGTAGCCGGCGAAGCCGAAGCCGTAGCCGAACTGCTCGACGGCGATGCCCGTTCCCGTCAGGAAAAGCGACGCCGGCTGCCAATGCGCCAGCGCGACGTAGATGAAGTCGGGCGCGTTCAGCAGAAGAATCATCGGAATCAGCCACGCGCGCAAGCCGTTCCGCGAAACGAGCCAGCCGGCGACGATGCCGCCCGCGAGCATCGCGGCGACGCCGATCGTGCCGTTGAGCAGGCCGAAAACGCGATTGTCCAGCGCGAGGCCGCCGTTCTCGACCGCGTCCTTGAAAAACAGCGGCGAAACCGCGCCGATCTGGACTTCGCCGAAACGGAAAAACAGCAAAAACAGCAGCAGGAATCCGACGCGCTCCTTGCGGAAAAACGTCCGCCACGTGTCGACGAAATCTTCCCGCAGCGGCGTTTCCCGCGTTCCCGCGGGAACGTCCGTCGCCGGACGCGGAAGAATCCGGGCGTGGACGAGCGCGAGCGTTCCCGAAAGCGCGGCGACGCCGAGAAAAACGCGCAGCCACGCCGTTCCCGCGTCCGCGCCGCCGGCGATGAAAAAGCCCGCGGCGGCGACGATGCCGCCTTTCGCGAAAATCTGCGACAGGCGAAAAAACGTGCTCCGCCAGCCGGAAAGCAGCGCCTGCCGCCCGGAATCGAGCGCGAGCATGTAAAAGCCGTCGGCGGCGATGTCGTGCGTCGCGGAAACGACGGCGACGGCGAAAAGCGCGGCGACGACCGCCGCCGCGGGAACGCCGAAGAAAAACGCTCCCGCGAGTCCCGCCAGCAGCAGCGCTCCCGCCGCCTGCGTCCCGACGATCCAGCGCCGCTTGCGCCCGACGCTGTCCACGAGCGGGCTCCACAGCGCCTTCAGCGTCCAGGGCAAGTACGCCCACGCCGCGACGAACGTGATGACGGCATTGGAAAAGCCGAGATCCTTCATCGCGACGGGAGCGACGAGGTCGACGACCGCGTTCGGCAGCCCCTGCGCAAAATAAAGCGTCGCCGCCCAAAGAGCCGCGACGCCTTGCGGGGAAAAACGTTTTCCGGAAAAGTTCACGAAGACGAAACGGCGCGCTCAAGCCTGATCGACCGTGATGTTCGCCGGCGTGTTCCCGTAGTGGAAAACCTGCGGGCCGCCGCACGAAGCGAGCGCCGCCGCTCCCGCGAGCGCGAGCGCCGCGGCGACGGCAAGCCGGAGAAGCTTCTTACTGCGCATCGTTCTTTTCCTCCGCGTTCCCGCCGACGGTCTTTTTTCCGAAGGCGGCGACGGATTTGAAGAGCGCGTCGAAGAAGGACGCGACGGTCGTGTTCAGGCTCAGAAGCTCGCTGTTGGTGAGGTCGATGGCGTCGCCGGCGCGGAAAGCGCGGCGCGTGTCGGCGAGGCGCACTTCGGGGCGTTCGCCTTCCTTCGCGGGCTGAATCATCTGCACGGTCTTGAACTCGAAGACGAGCTCGCCTTCGTCGTCCACGTCATCGGCAGTGACGACGCCGTTGTTCCGCATCAGCGCGCGCAGAGCGATCGCCATGTTCGTGACGCCGTCTTCGAGCTCGCAGGTGATGCCGAACTCTTTCTCGAAAACCTCGAACTTGTCCTGCAGCGCGGAATTGACGAAGGCCTCCTGCTTGCGCGCGACGCGCTCGTTCGCCGCCTTCGGGTCTTCCTCCATCGCCTTCTTTTCGGAAAAGAGCGTGCACAGCAGATGGCAGTTGTCCATGCACGCGGCGATCATGGAAAGCAAATCGTTGACGGACTGGCGGATCATCAGCCCGTGCGCGAACGTCTTCATCTGTTCGAAATCGCGGTGAAGCTGCGCGACGGGCATCATGCGCGTGAGCGAGGAAAAATGATTGTATTTTTCCGCGTCGGCGCTCTGCATTCCCGCGAGGTTGAACGCGAGCAAATCGAAATGGCGCTGCAGCGCGCCGAAGAAATTCTGCGCGATCGCGGGAAGGCTGATCGTGTGTTGTCCGGGGTGTTCGTTTTTGTCTGACATGGTTTGAAAAGAAAAAATAATGGGAAAGATTACGCGGAAACGCGGCCGGAGGGAAGCGTTTTGTTTTTCACATCCGTTCCAGCGGCTCGATGCCGAGCAGGCGCAGGCCGGTTTCGAGCACGACGCACGTGCGGGAACACAGGCGCAGGCGCAGCGCGCGCGCCGCGGGATCGTCGGTCATCACTTTGTCCGCGTTGTAGAAGGCGGAAAACGCTCCCGCGAGCTCGAACAGATACGAGCAGATATGGTGCGGGCGAAGCTCTTCGCAGGCCGTCCGCACGGCGGCGGAAAACCCGAGCAGCTTTTTCGAAAGCGCGATTTCGGCGTCCGTCGCGGGAACGAGAACCTCGTCGCCCGCGCCGGCGTCCTCGAGCGTCGTTCCCGCCTTGCGGAAAACGCTCCGGATGCGCGCGACGGCGTAAAGCAGATACGGCGCGGTATTGCCCTCGAACGCGAGCAGGCGGTCCCAGGAGAACATGTAGTCGCCCGTGCGGTTCGACATCAGGTCGACGTAGCGGATCGCGGCGACGCCGACGGTTTCAGCGATTTTCCGCCGCTCGGCTTCGGGCAAATCCGGGTTTTTCTCGGAAACGATCGCGAAGGCGCGCTCGACGGCTTCGGCGACGAGCGCCTTGAGCCGGACGGTCCCGCCCTCCTTCGTCTTCAGCGGCTTGCCGTTCCCGCCGAGAATTTTCCCGAAATAGACGTGCCGCAGCGCCGGGAGCGGGTAGCCCTTGCATTTGAACCAGCGCGCCGCCGTGTGGAAAAGCATCCGGAAATGATCGCACTGGCGGTCGTCCGTGACGTAGACGATTTCGTCCGCGTGAAAATGCTCGACGCGGTAGAGCAGCGTCGCCAAATCCGTCGAGGCGTAATTCGAGCCGCCGTCCTTCTTGCGGACGATGAACGGCGCGGCATTCTCGCTCCCGCGGGCGAAGCGCGGATCTTCGTCGTTCCAGACGACGAGCGCGCCGTCGTCCTCCTCGGCGATCCCGCACGCGAGCAGCTCGTCGTAGACGCGACCGACCTTGTCGCGGTAAAAACTTTCGCCGAGCGTGACGTCGGGCTTCACGCCGAAAACGCGGTAAAGCTTCTCGCAGGCGGCGTCGGAAACGCGCACGATGCGCTTCCACAGCGCCGTGTTCTCCGGGTCGCCCTGCTGGAGCCTGACGAGCTCCGCGCGCGCCGCGTCGAGCGCTTCCGGGTTTTCCTTCGTGAACGCCGTTCCCGACTTGTAGAGTTCCTCAAGCTGCTCGAGCGCCGCCTCGTCGTCCTCCGGGAACGCGAAGCCGCTCCGCTTGATTTCGAAAAGCAGCACGCCGAAATTCGTTCCCCAGTCGCCGATGTGATTGTCGCGGATGAGGTTCGCGCCGCAGAACTCGAGCAGCCGCGCGACGGCCTCGCCGATGTCCATGATGCGCAAATGCCCGACGTGCATCTGCTTCGCCGTGTTCGGCGACGGGTAGTCGATGACGATTTTCTTTCCGCTGCAGGCGGAATGCGCCGAGCGGCGGAAATCCTCCGCGCCGCGGAAGCGCGCGAGCCAGCTTCCGAGAAACGCGGGAGCGAGCCGGAAATTGATGAACCCGGGGCCGGCGACGGAAATCTCGACGAGCGAGGCGTCGAGCGCTCCGGAATTTTTCAGCGCCTCGACGAGCGCTCCCGCCAGCGCGCGCGGATTCGCCTTCGCGCGTTTGGCTTCGGCGAGCACGCCGTTCGCCTGGTAATCGCCGAAACGCGGATCCGCCGGACGCATCTCCGGCGAAAAATGCTCCGAAAATCCAGGGAGCGTTCCCGCGGCGCGCCGCAGCGCCGCGTCCAGTTCCTCTGCGGGATCGAACCAAATTTCCATAAGTCGTTTCAGTAAAACGTTCCCGCGGAGGAAACGCGAGCGGATTTCTTTTTCGGCGCATTTTGTCCGTTCCCGCACGGCTTTCTTGTTGCGCGGCGACGCGCCGCCCTTTAACCTTGAGTCAATACAGACTTAATATTCACGGAAAAAATTTCACCATTTCACTTTTACCCAAGCGCATATGGACGGCAACTCCGAAGAAAAGAAACTTCCTGAAGAGCTGGATTTGAGCGCGCTCGCTTCGCTCAGCCTCGAACCGACGTGGGCATCGGACAAAAACGCGGAAAAGATTTCCGTCGCGCGCGCCGCGCACGACGGTCGGCGCGGACACGGCCCGCGCCGGGATCGGGAACGCTCGGGAGGCGCCCCGGGCGGATTCCGCGGACGGGAACGCCGCAATCCGCCTCCCGCGCCCGGAAAACTGCCGGACGAAGGCGACGGCTTTCGCGGACGGGACCGCCGCGCGGCGCGTGCGCGCGACGGGGAAAACGCCCCGACGGGCAGAGAAAGCGCGACCCCGCGTCGCGGCAGACGCCCGTTCGGCGAACGACGCCGCGACGACGCCCGCCCCGCGCGGGCGCCCCGCGTCGTCGACGTTTCCTTTTTCCCGGAGGAAAAGCCCTTCGGCGTGCTCGCGAAAGCCGTCAAATCTTCGGCGCGCACGTATGAGCTTTTCGAAATCGCCAAG
>DVOG01000193.1 GCA_018713755.1 Candidatus Spyradosoma merdigallinarum
GTTCAGGCGTTCCCGCCGGTCGATGCAGATGATGTCGGCGCGGTGCTTTTCCCGCAGCGGAAGCTCGCTGATTTTTTTCCCGGCGAACGGCGACTGCGGCGTGACGACGAGCACGGCGTCGCGCCACGTCAGACCGTAGCGTTCGAGCAGCTGCTGGAAATTCGTCCGGTTCGCGCGTTCCCGCGGCGCGTCTTTTTTCGCGTTCCCGAGAAAGCGCCTCGCGTAAAGCATGTAGAGAATGCCGGCGACGAGCACGGCGAGTCCGATCGGCGTGAAGTCGAAAAAGGAAAATCCTTCGAAATCCTCCCGCGTCAGGATGGAATTCATCACCATGTTCGGCGGCGTCGCCACGAGCGACATCATGCCGCTGATCAGCCCGGCGAAGCTCAGCGGCATCATCAGTTTCGCCGGCGAAACGCCGATTTTCGACGCGATGCCGAGCACGACGGGAATGAACAGCGCGACGATGCCCGTCGAGCTCATCACCGATCCGATCAGCGCGACCGCCGTCATCATGAAAACGATGAGCTTCGTGTCGTTCCCGCCGGCCTTCTTCAGAATCCACGCGCCGATGTCCGTCGAAACGCCCGTGCGCACGAGACCTTCGCCGATGACGAACATCAGCCCGATCAGGATGACGCTCGCGTCGGAAAAGCCGCTGAACGTCTCTTCCAGCGTCAGAATCCCGAACAGCGGCAACGCGAGCATCGCCAGCAGGGCGACGACGTCCATGCGCGGCTTGTTGATCACGAAAAAGAAAACGCAGACCGCGAGGAGCGAAAGCACGGCAATCAATTGCGGAGTCATAACGAAAAAACATAAGAGAAATCCGGAGCGACAGAAAGAAAATTCCCCAGCGGCGCGCGCCGTTCCCGAAAACGAATGCGTTCCCGCGAGTTTTTCCGCCGTTTCCGGCGGCGAAAAAAAGAAAACTCCCGCCGCGAAGTTTTGCGGGCGGGAGCTTTCCGGACGTCGCGGACGCGCGCGCGTCAATACGACTTCGCGAAAACGACGCGGCGCGGCGAAGGCTCGCCCGAGAACGGGCAGACGCCGGGCCGCGGCGGGAACGCCTCGTCGTCGAGCGGGATGCAGCGGATCGTCACGTTCAGATCCGCCTTGATTTTCGCCTCGACTTCCGGCGAGCCGTTCCAGTGGCAGAGCGCGAAACCGCCGTGGATTTCCGGCTTGGCCTTGTTCTGCGGCGTGAAAAACGCGTAGAAATCTTCCGCGGAATCGATTTCCCGCATGTTGTCCGCGCGGAATTTTTTCGCGCGAGCGAGCAGGTTGTCCTGCATTTCCTGCAGCAGCCGCGGGAGCGACGCGACGAATTCGCCGCGCGGGAGCGACGTTTTTTCTCCCGTGTCGCGGCGTCCGACGAAAACCTTGCCTTCGGCGATGTCGCGCGCGCCGACCTCGACGCGCAGCGGAATGCCTTTCTTGATCCAGCCCCACGTTTTTTCTCCGCCGCGCAGATCGCGCGCGTCGACGGAGACGAGCACCGGCCGCCCGTCGAAGCGCTGCGCCGCGATTTCGTTTTTGAGCGCTTCGCAGCTGGCGAGCACTTCGGCGCGCTGCGCTTCGTCGCGGAAAATCGGAAGAATGACGACGTGCTGCGGCGCGAGGCGCGGCGGGACGACCATGCCGTCGTCATCCGCGTGCGTCATGATCATGCCGCCGATGAGCCGCGTCGAAACGCCCCAGGACGTCGTCCACGCGTATTGCAGCGCGCCCGCCTCGTTCTGGAAGCGGATGCCGCAGCTCTTGGCGAAATTCTGCCCGAGGAAGTGCGACGTTCCCGCCTGAAGCGCTTTGCGGTCCTGCATCATCGCTTCGATGCAGAGCGTGTCTACGGCTCCGGGGAAGCGTTCCGACGCGGTTTTATGCCCGCGGATGACCGGCATCGCCATGAAGTTTTCCGCGAAATCCGCGTAGACGTCGAGCATGCGGCGCGTTTCTTCTTCCGCCTCTTCGGCGGTCGCGTGAACGGTGTGGCCTTCTTGCCAAAGAAATTCCGCCGTGCGCAGGAACAGGCGCGTGCGCATTTCCCAGCGCACGACGTTCGCCCACTGGTTGACGAGAATCGGCAAATCGCGGTAGCTCTGCACCCACTTCGAATACGTCGCGCCGATGATCGTCTCCGAAGTCGGGCGCACGATCAGCGGTTCCTCGAGCTCGCCCGCGGGAACGAGCTTCCCGTTCTCGTCGGCGGCGAGCCGCGAGTGCGTGACGACGGCGCACTCTTTCGCGAAGCCTTCCACGTGCTCGGCTTCCTTTTCGATGAAGCTCTTCGGGATGAAGAGCGGGAAATACGCGTTGACGTGTCCCGTCGCCTTGAACATCGCGTCGAGTTCCCGCCGGATGTTTTCCCAGAGCGCGCAGCCCCAAGGCTTGATGACCATGCAGCCGCGGACGGGAGAATTTTCAGCGAGATCCGCGGCTTTGACGACCTGCTGATACCACTCGGGATAATCTTCGTCCCGGCGCGGAGAAATGGCGTTCTTTACGGCTTTGGCGCACATGACTTTTCGTTTGGTTTTTTTGATGCGTGAAAAATTTGTCGGAAAAATGAAGCGCGCAATCTACCCGCGTTCCCGCGGGAACGCAATTTTTTTGCGGCGCGCTCACGGCGCGAGAAACGCGATGCCGACCAGCGAATTCGCGTTGAAAAGCGCATGGATCAGAACCGGCGCGGCGAGACGCCCGGTTTTTTCGTAGGCGAGGCAGAAGACGCAGCCGAGCAGCGCGAGCGGCAGGTAGGACGCCGGAGCGTCGTGCATCAGCGCGAAAACCGCGCTCGAAAGCGCGGCGGCGGGAACGGCGGCCATTTTGCTCTTGAGAAAGCGGTAAAGCCCGGCGCGGAAGACGATTTCCTCCAGAATCGGCGTGAACACGACGATCGCGGGAACGCAGAGCGCGGCCGCAAGCGGGTTTTCCGCCGAAGTCAGCGCGTCGACGAGCATCTGTTTTTCTTCGAAAATTTCGCGGACGTTTTCCGGGAAAAGCGCGACCGCGGCGGAAGTCAGCGCCGCGCCGACGGTCACGACGAAAATTCCCGCGACGAAAAACGCGGGAACGCCGAAGCGCCCCGCGACGAGTGCGCGAAGCCCCGCGCGGCGCTCCCGCGGCGCATCGAAGCGCCGCGGGAACGCGTCGGGGAAAATTTTTGCGAAGCCCAGCAGCGCGGCGAGCGAAAGCGTCTGCGCTGCGGGAACCTGCAGCAGAAGGTTTTCCTGCGGATTCGCGTCGGGGAAAAGCTCCCGCGCCGCCGCCGCGCAGACGAACCCGGGGCCCAGAAAGCAGAACAGGCAGACGGCGACGAAAAGGAGAATTTGCGCGGGCCCGGCGTTCCACGCGGGAAGCGTCGCGGACGTGCGTTCCCGCCGCAGCGCGGCGAACTGCACCGACGCGGCGGCGGCCCCCGCGACTGTAAGCAGCAGCTGCCAGACGACGGGCGCGGAAAATTCGGCGGACGTCATTTCTTCACGGGAACGGTCAGCGTCAGCGTTTCGCCGGCGGCGAGCTCGAGGTCGCGGAAGACGACGAAATTCTCCGTCAGAATCGTCGGTTCGGGAACAATCGCCGCGCCTTCGATCTTCAGCGTCTTCGTCGCGTCGAAACGCCGCGGGAACCAAAGGCAGAAGTCTTTCTTCACGGCGTTCCCGCGCGCGCCGCGGACGGCGAAAATTTGCGCGTCGCCTTCCGTCGCGACGCGGCAGTCCCACGGCGGCACGCTCAGCGCGTCAGGGCTGAAGCGCGCGCGGAAAAGCGGGTCGCCGTAAAAGGCGACGACGTCGCGGTCGTAGACGCGTCCGACGTTTTCGCGCGTGAGCGCGACGCCGTTTTCCCGCAGAAGGTCGACGGTCGCTTCGAACGTGATTCCGGACATGTCCGTCGCCGTGAGCGGCACGGGAATGCGCGCCGCGTTTTCCGGCAGGCCGTTCAGCAGGAGCTGCGTGGCGAAAAACCACGCTTGTCCGACGCTCGTCGTCTGATGCCCGTTGAAGAATTTGTCGTTCGTGCCCCAGCCGATTTCCCCGAACCAGCTCGGGACGGTGTAGCCGACGAGCTGGCGGACGTTCTGCGCGGAAATCGCCGTTCCCGCCATGGAATCCGCCGTGCGGAACATGTCGCCGAAGAGGCAGTTCCCCGCGGCGATCCAGATTTTTTCGTCGGGCGTTTTCGGGAACGTCGCGAGGTTTTTTTCCCGGGCGAATTCGGGAAGCGTTTTCGGCGTCTTGAGCTGCTCGGCGAATTCCGGGAGCAGGCTTTTTTTCGCGACGTGAAAATTCCCGCCGGCGGAGAAGATCAGCCCTTCGCCGAAAGGCATTTCAAGGTTGAATTCCGTGGCGTGCGAGGCGGAGATGACGAACTGCGGGCGGATTTTTTCCCAACGCGCGGCGAACATTTCCGCCATCTCCGCGCCGGGTTCGGCGAATTTTTTTTCGGACGACAGAAAGTTTTCCGTTTCGACGAACTGGCGCGGCGACCAGTCCGTGACGAAAAAGCTCCTGCGGAAACGGCCCTGGTCGAAATTCGTCGTGCCGATCGCGCGTTCGAGCATCAGCGGTTCGTCCTTCGCGAGCTGCTTCGCCGCTTCCTCTCCGTTTTTGCCGGTGACGACGCCCCAAAGAAAATCGCCGTAGACGTCGTCGTTCATCTCGCGGGAAATCCGATGCAGCGAGGCGATGAGGACGCGGTCGATTTCCTCCGGCGCGGCGACGACGGCGACGTAGCGCGGCTGCAGGCGGCGCAGCGCGTCGCGCGCGGCGTCCGCGTCGTTCCCGTCCCAGCGCACGAGCGTTCCCGCGTAACGCGCGACGAATTCGTCCGCGGCGGCTTTCCAGTCGGCGCGCGCGGCGGTTTTTTCCGAAATGAGCACGACGTATTCTCCGGGAGCGGGAACGATTTCCGCGTCGCGGAACGATGCCGGATCCGGCGCGGACAATGCCGCGGGAACGCAGAGAAATGTCGCGGCGATGGCGGGGAAAACGGATTTCATGGGAGCGCCTTTCTGTTTTCTTTGTTTTGTCGTTGGGTTTCAGGAATGTCGTCCGCGGCGGAAGTTTTCGATTTCGGCGACGAGAATTTTTCCCAGTTCGGTTTTCGCGGCGGGACCGAGAACTTTGCGGGAACCGTCGCGACCGAGAAGCGCGATCGTGTTTTCGTCGGAGCCGAACGCGCCGCCGCGGCCGACGAAATTGGCGGCGATGAGGTCGAGGTTCTTTTCGGAGAGCTTTTTGCGCGCGTAGTCTTCGACGTTTCGCGTTTCCGCGGCGAAGCCGACGACGGTCTGCCGCGGCGTCTTTCCCGCGGCGACGGTTTTGAGAATGTCGGCGACGGGCTCGAACTCGACGATCATCCCAGCGCCGTCTTTTTTTCTTTTCTCCGGTTCGTAATGCTTGGGCCGAAAGTCGCAGACCGCGGCCGTCATGACGAGCGCGTCGCACCGCGGGAACGCGTCCCGCACGGCGTCGAGCATTTCCGCGCCCGTCGTCACGGGAACGAGCCGCACGCCTTCCGGCGCGGGCAGGGAAACGTTCGCGCTGACGAGCACGACGTCCCAGCCGCGTTCTCGCGCCGCCGCGGCGACGGCATAGCCCATTTTTCCGCTGGACGGGTTGGAGATGAAGCGCACGGGGTCGAAAAACTCGCGCGTCGCTCCTGCTGTGACAAGCGCTTTCATTTTTGTCTTCTGTTCTTTCGAAAGGAATTGAATGCGGATTCGCGCGGCGAGTCCATTGAAATCTTGCGCGGCGTTCCCGCGGATTTTTTCTGCTGTTCCCGCCCGCGGAAAAAAGGTAGACTCGACAGAAATACCATTTTTTCAAATGACCATGAACGAAAAATTCGATGCCGCGGACGAACGCAATCCCGAAGCCGTCGCGCTTTTCGGCGCGATTTGGGAAGGTTTGGAAAAAGAACTCGGCGCGGACGCGCTGAAGTTTCCGAAGGAAATCTTTTGGCTCAACGGCGCGCCCGGCGCGGGCAAGGGCACGCAGACGGGAACGATTCTCGAAGCGCTCGGCTACGCCGCCGAGCCCGTCGTGATGAGCGATTTGCTGCAGACGCCGGAAATGCGCGCAATCAAGGCGGCGGGCGGGCTCGTCGGCGACAAGGAAGTGATTTCCCTCCTGTTTCGCCGGCTCGTGCGCCCGGAATACCGCGACGGCGTGCTCGTGGACGGGTTCCCGCGGACGGCCGGGCAGGTCGCCTGCCTGAAGCTGCTGAAGAAGAAGCTCGACGCGCTTCACGCGGCGGCGCCGGAGAAATTCGCGAAGCCTTCGTTCAACATTCTCATGCTGTTCGTGACGGAGCACGAAAGCGTTGAGCGCCAGCTGAAGCGCGGGCGCGAGATGCAGGCGAAAGGGCTGCCCGTGCGCGAAACGGACGTCGATCCCGAAAAGACGCGCACGCGCTACCGCGTTTTCGCCGAGCAGACGCTGCGCCCGCTGGAATCGCTCAAGGGCGCGTTCCCGTATTTCCACATCGACAGCGTCGGGACGATCGAGGAAATTTCCGCGTTCATTCGGCGGACGCTCTCCGCGCGCTGAGCGGGAAACGCCGCTCTCGCCCGACGACAAAAGCCGCGCTCCCGCGACGGGAACGCGGCTTTTTCTTTTCCCCGCTTTCCGCTCGGCGGAGCGCGTATCGATTTTTCGTATACGCCGGCGGGAACGTATGCGGAAACGCTCCGCGGCGAAAAAAATCGTTCCCGCGCAGAAAGACTCTTGCTTTCTGATATTTTTGCCGTTTAAATTTCTTTCGCAGTCCGGGAACGGCGCAACGTTGAACGGGCTGCTCTGATCGAAACTGCTTACTGCTGCATTTTTCTTTTTTTACACATGACCAAAAAAACTCCGGGTGTCGCGAAGCCGAAGTTCGTTTACGAATTCGGGAAAAAAACTGACGGAAACGCGCAGATGCGCAATCTTCTTGGCGGGAAAGGCGCCAATCTTGCGGAAATGGCCCGCATCGGGCTGCCGGTTCCTCCCGGCTTCACGATCAGCACGGACGTCTGCACATATTATTACAAGAACAGAAAGACGTATCCGAAAACGCTGATGGCGGACGTGCGCGCCGCCGTCGGCAACATCGAAAAACAGCTCGGAAAGAAATTCGGAGACGCGTCGGGGTTCCCGCTGCTCGTCGCCGTGCGCTCGGGCGCGCGCGAATCGATGCCCGGCATGATGGACACGATTCTGAATCTCGGTCTGAACGACGACACCGTCGAAGCGCTCGCCCGCGTGACGAAGAACGAACGCTTCGCCTGGGACTGCTATCGCCGCTTCGTGCAGATGTACGGCGACGTCGTGCTCGGCGTGCAGAAGCTTCCCAACGAGGACCACGAACCTTTTGAAGCCGTCATTCACGCCGTGAAGACGGAAATGCTCGAAAAACCCAACGCGAGCGACACGGAGCTCGGCGTCGTCGAGCTGCGGGAACTCGTCTTCCGCTTCAAGAAGCTCATCAAGGACCGCACGGGCAGCGACTTCCCGTCGGATCCGTGGAAGCAGCTCGAAGGCGCGATCGGCGCCGTTTTCGGCTCGTGGATGAACGAACGCGCGATTCTTTACCGCCAGAAATATCACATTCCCTCGGAATGGGGCACGGCGGTGAACGTGCAGTCGATGGTCTTCGGGAACACGGGCGACAGGTCGGGCTCCGGCGTCGCGTTTACGCGCGATCCCGCGAGCGGCGAGAAAGTTTTCTACGGAGAATTTCTGATGAATGCGCAGGGCGAGGACGTCGTTGCCGGCGTGCGCACGCCCGATCCCGTGGCGCACCTCGCCGAGGTGATGCCTTCCGCGCACGAACAGCTGCTTTCCATCTGCGGCATTTTGGAAAACCATTTCCGCGACATGCAGGACTTCGAGTTCACGATCGAGGACGCGAAAGTCTTCATGCTGCAGACGCGCAACGGCAAGCGCACCGGCATCGCCGCCATCCGCATCGCCTGCGAAATGGTGCGCGAAAAGCTGATTGACTGGCAGACCGCCGTGCGCCGCGTTCCCGCCGACCAGCTCGACCAGGTGCTCGCGCCGGTCTTCGACCGCGCCGCGCTCAAGGGACTGCGCCCGATCGCGCACGGGCTGCCCGCGGGACCGGGCGCGGCTTCCGGCAAAATTTACTTCAACGCGGATCGCGCCGAAGCCGCCGCGAAAAACGGCGAAAAAGTTCTGCTCGTCCGCCTCGAAACGTCTCCGGAAGACCTGCGCGGCATGATTGCCGCGGAAGGCATCCTGACGGCGCGCGGCGGCGTTTCCTCCCACGCCGCGCTCGTCGCGCGTCAGATGGGAAAAGTCTGCGTCAGCGGCGCGTCGGGCATCGACATCGACTACGCCAACCGCACGCTTTCCGTCGGCGGCGATACGGTCAAGGAAGGCGAATGGCTCAGCATCGACGGCACGACGGGGGAAGTTTTCCTCGGTCAGATTCCGACCGCGCCGAGCGACGTCATTCTCGGCGTCGTCCGCGGGAACGCCGAAGCGAAAACGTCCGCCGCCTACAAGAATTTCGCGCAGCTGATGGCGTGGTGCAAAAAAGCGACGCGGCTCGGCGTGCGCACGAACGCGGACGCGCCTTCGCAGGCGGCGGTCGCGATGGCCTTCGGCGCGCAGGGAATTGGGCTGACGCGCACGGAGCACATGTTCTTCGAGGGCGACCGCATCGATTCCGTCCGCGAAATGATTCTCGCCTCGGATTTGGAAGGGCGGCGCGCGGCCGTGAACAAGCTGCTCCCGTATCAGCGCGGCGACTTCGAAGGGATTTTCCGCGAACTCAAAGGCCTTCCCGCGACGATTCGCCTGCTGGATCCGCCGCTGCACGAATTTCTCCCGCAGACGAAGGAGCAGCAGCTCGATCTCGCGAAGAAGCTGAACGTTCCCGTGGAGCACATCCAGCGGCGCGTCGCCGAGCTGCACGAGTTCAACCCGATGCTCGGGCATCGCGGATGCCGCCTCGGCATTTCCTATCCGGAAATCACGGAAATGCAGGCGCGCGCGATCTTCGAAGCGGCGGCGATTTGCGTGAAGGAAAAAATCCGCGTTTCTCCCGAAGTGATGATTCCTCTCGTCGGATTCTCCGCCGAGTTCAAGAATCAGGCGGCGATCGTGCGCCGCGTCGCTTCCGAAGTGATGGCGGAGCACAAGGTCAGAATCTCCTACAAAGTCGGCACGATGATCGAAATCCCGCGCGCCTGCGCCACGGCCGACAAAATCGCCGAAGACGCGGAATTCTTCTCGTTCGGGACGAACGACTTGACGCAGACGACGCTCGGCATGAGCCGAGACGACTCCGGATCGTTCATCGGCGACTACATCCGCCTGGAAATCGTGAAGCGCAATCCGTTCGCGTCGATCGACCAGGAAGGCGTCGGCGCGATGATGCGCCTCGGCGTTGAGCGCGGGCGCAGCGTCCGCCCGGACATCAAGCTCGGCATCTGCGGCGAACACGGCGGCGATCCCGATTCCGTCAAGTTCTGCCATCGCATCGGGCTCGACTACGTCAGCTGCTCGCCG
>DVOG01000194.1 GCA_018713755.1 Candidatus Spyradosoma merdigallinarum
GATCGTATCCTCAAGAAGCTCATACATGTCTTTGAGAATAATGACTTCCTTCGCGGAAACGTTCCCGTGGTAAAGATCCCGCAAGAGGCCGACCATCAGCCGATCCGCATCGCCCTCAATCGTCTGAACGAGCTCGTAATCGTCCTGAATGCGCTCCACTTCCTTGATCGCGCGGAGCGTTCCCGTCATGCGGACGACGATTTCCGTGGCGCGCGTGAGCATGGAAATCTGCTTTTGGACGATGTCGGACGTGAACTGTTCCGGACAAATGGAAAGCCGCTCGCCGATTTTGTATGTGCCCTTCGGCACTTTGTAGAGCGCGTTCGCGAGCGCTTCGATGTCCTCCCGCTCGATCGGCGTGGAAAAAGTCGTGCACAGATATTCCGAAATCACCAGAACAAGCTTCTTTTCCTTTCTCCGGGAAAAATTCAGCTCCTCAAGCGTTTTTTCGAAACCTTCGCTCCCGCCGACTTCCTTGTAAAGCGTCTCGAGAATCTGCGCGGACCGGTGAGCTTCCTCCGCGGCGGATTCGAGCAAACGGAAAAATCGGTCCTCTTTGCCGATAAGCTTGTTGAAAAGTTCTCTCATTTTTGAATGCGGAATGAAAAAAAAAGGTATCAGTTGAGGGTGTCGGCGTTCCCGCGAAGCGTACGAAAAAGGCGGAAGCGGAGCCGCTCCCGCCTTTTCCCGTCTTCGTCAGGAAAGCGCGTCAGATTTTCTTGAAAACGAGCGCGGCGTTCTGTCCGCCGAACCCGAGATTGTCGCTGACGGCGACCTTGATGTCCGCCTTGCGGGACGCATTCGGGACGATGTCCAAGTCGCAGGCCGGATCCGGCGTGCGGTAATTGATCGTCGGAGGAATGACGCCTTCGTGAATCGCAAGCACGGTCGCGGCGGCTTCCACGCCGCCGGCGGCGCCGAGAAGATGCCCCGTCATCGACTTCGTCGAGCTGACGGCGAGTTTCTTCGCGTGTTCGCCGAAAACGCGCTTGATCGCCGCCGTCTCGTTCTTGTCGTTGAGCGGCGTCGAGGTCCCGTGAGCGTTGATGTAGTCCACGTCTTCCGGCTTGAGCCCGGCGTCGTCGAGCGCCTGCTTGAAGCAGATGGCGAGCCCTTCTCCCTCCGGATCCGGGGCCGTGATGTGATAGCTGTCGCAGGACGCGCCGTAGCCGGCGAATTCCGCGTAGATGCGGGCGCCGCGCGCAACGGCGTGCTCGTAGGTCTCAAGCACGAGAATGCCGGCGCCTTCGCCCATGATGAACCCGTCGCGATCCGCGTCGAACGGCCGGCAGGCCGTCTCGGGATCGGGATTCGTCGAAAGCGCCTTCATGTTCCCGAAACCGGCGAACCCGAGACGGGTAATCGCCGCTTCCGCGCCGCCGGCGAGCATGACGTCCGCGTCGCCGTGACGCATGTGGCGAAGCGCTTCGCCCAAGGCGTGCGTTCCCGAGGCGCAGGCGCTGACCGTGCTGAAATTGACGGCTTTCGCCTTGCAGAGAATGCCCACAAGCCCCGCGGCCATGTTCGAAATGAGCGCGGGAATCATGAACGGAGAAACGCGCCGCGGCCCTTTTTCGAAAAGAGCCTGCGACTGCGTTTCAATGGTTTCCATGCCCCCGATGCCCGAACCGATGATGCAGCCGATGCGGCTCGGCTCAACGTCCCCGACTTTCAGCCCGGCGTCCTCCATCGCTTTCTTCGCCGCGACGACGGCGTAGCGCGCATAGCGGTCATTGCGCTTGGCTTCTTTCGGGTCCATATACCCGTCGATGGAAAAGTCCTTGACTTCTCCGGCGACTTTGCACGCGTAGTCCGTCGTGTCGAAACGCGTCACCGCGCCGATCCCGCACTTTCCTGCGACGAGCGATTCCCAAAAGGTCTGCTTGTCGTTGCCGATCGGAGAAATGACGCCAATTCCGGTCACGACGACTCTCGGAGTCTTCGATTCGTTTTGCACTTGGAACTGGATTAACGGTTAAATCTCTTGAAACGGGAAAAGAAAAAAAGCGGCGGGAACGCGTCCCGCCGACAAGAAGCTCAGGCGGAAGCCGCGGCTTTCTTTTCTTCGATGTACTTGATGACGTCGCCGACGGTCTTGAGCTTCTCGGAATCGGATTCCGGAATTTCGCCCTTGATTTCGTCTTTGAACTTTTCCTCAAAAGCCATGACGAGCTCGACCGTATCGAGCGAATCAGCGCCGAGATCACCCATGAAGGACGCTTCCGGCGTGAGCTGCTCTTCATTGACGCCGAGCTGTTCGACGATGATTTCTTTGACGCGTTGTTCGATTGTTTTGTCTGACATGATGATTACGGATTATAGGTTGCTGAAAAAAAGTGAAAAATGAAGATTGTTCGGTTTGCGTTCAGATTTCGTTCGGACGCCCCTCGCGGGAACGCCCTTCGTTTCTGCGCGATTGTCTTACATCGCCATCCCGCCGTCAACCGAAAAAACCTGCCCGGTGATGTAGCCGGCGTTTTCGGAGCAGAGGAAATCGACCGTTCCCGCGATGTCTTCGGGCGAACCGAAGCGCGCCAGAGGAATCACGCTCTTGATTTTCTGCTGGATTTCTTCCGGGAGCGCCGCCGTCATGTCCGTCGTGATGAATCCGGGAGCGACGGCGTTGACCGTGATGCTGCGCGTGGCGAATTCCTTCGCGAGCGACTTCGTCAGCCCGATCAGGCCGGCTTTCGCGGAAGCGTAATTCGCCTGCCCCGCGTTGCCCTGCACGCCGACGACCGACGAAATGTTCACGATGCGGCCCCAGCGCTTCTTCGTCATCGGGCGCAACAGCCCTTTCACCCAGAAAAACGCGCTCGAGAGATTGGTCGAAATCACGTCCTCCCAATCCTGCTCGCTCATGCGCATCATCAGACCGTCCTTCGTGATGCCCGCGTTGTTGACGAGAATGTCGACGCAGCCGTATTCCTTGAGAATTTCTTCGCAGGCGGCGGCGACTTCCGCGCCCGACGAAACGTCGACCGCCTTCGCGACGGCCTTCCCGCCCTTC
>DVOG01000195.1 GCA_018713755.1 Candidatus Spyradosoma merdigallinarum
CGCGCAGAACTGGAACGTCGGCGGCACGAACGGCTATTACGTCGGAACGACGCTGGACACCAATGATTGGTTCTCCGCGTTCGCGTGGGGCGAAATGACCGGCGCCACCCAAATCATGAACCAAAACCAGAACCCGCTGAACCTTGGCACGGTCGTTCCGTACGCGAGCTCGCAGCCGATGGAATACGGCATCACGTTCACGCTGACGGCGGAGCAGACGCTGGTCGTTTCCTCGGTCACGTTCAGCTTCGTCGGCGCCTTCAACGGCGGGAGCTTCGACAACGCGGCGAGTTCTGTTTCCGCGAATTCCACGATTACGCTTTCTTCGGACAGCAGCGAACTCGCTTCGGTGACGCAGGACATCGAAGGCACGGGGCGTGCCGAAGGCATCACGTCGGGAACGCTTCCCGAAGGCAACATCGTGACGCTGGACTTCGACCCGATTACGGTGAACGCCGGCGATACGATTTCCTTCACGCTCGACGTCACGCAGAGCACCGTCAACACGGGGCTGAAGAGCATCGCGTTCACGACGGCCGCGGTCCCGGAACCGTCGGCGTTCGGTCTGCTCGCGGGCCTCGGCGCTCTCGCGCTCGTCGCTTCGCGTCGCCGCCGCAAATAATGCTGCGGCGCAAAGCAAAGACTTTCTGATTCATCGTGATCTAAACGAAAAATCAGTTTGTTCAGGTTAATCGGCGTTCCCGCGGGCGACCCTCTCGCGGGAACGCTTTCTTTTTGCGCGGAAAACGCGCCGGCCTCCGGCACAGTTTTTTCTCCGCTCCCGCACGCTTTTGTTTCCCTGCGCGGCTCCGGCGGTATTTCGATGCGCAAAAACTCCCCGCTTCGCGTTTGCTTAGAGAATCAGCCCCGGACACAAGACCGTCAGAACGCCCCCGACGCCGTTAAGGACGCGCAATCGCTTTCGCTTTTGCACGCTCGATTTTCCGCGTTGCCCGACGGGAACGCGGGCGGCTCACTGCCACGGACGGTCTTCGAAGATGCCGAGGCGGTCGATCGCGAGCATGAAGTTTTGAAAATCCGGATTTTCCCAGACTTTCTTCATGTCCTGGTTCGGGAACGAAATGCGGACGAACATCTGTTCCCGCCGCTGGTTGAGCCCGAGGCGGCGGAAGTCCTCGATGCGGACGCCCGCGCGGTCGATCGCGCCGCGGACGCCTTCGCTCCAGCCCTGTTTCTGCATTTTGTAAATGAAGGGCCTGCCGTTGACGAGGTGCCAGAAAATGACGGGCTGCGCGCCGCCGTCCTTCGTGTAGACGCCGTATTCGAAGGGCAGCAGCTCGCGTCCGCCAATTTCTTTTCCGGAGACGGAGTAGTCGCGGCGTTCCCGCTTCCAGCCGGAATTGACCCAGCAGGAATCCGGGTTGTGTCCGCCCGCGTCGAAGGGCGTTTTTCCGCCGGGTTCCCAGTAAGCGACGTAAAACACGATGCGCAGGGCGCCTTTTGCGTAAACGCGCGAAATGTATTGGTCGAATTGCAGGAATTCTCCGATGTAGTCGCGCATGCCTTCCGTTTCGGCGAGCGGCAGTTCCTCGACGTTCCAGCCTTCGAGCCGCGCGGGAACGCACGCCTCGAGCGGGACCGTGAGCTGCGGCTCCGCCTTCGTGAAAAAGCGGACGTAGAGGATGACGCCGATCGCGGCGACGACGACGAGCGCGGAAAGCGCGAAGATGAATTTTCTCATGGCGGGGAAGGCTGGCGGATTTTTTTATCGGAGAAGAAACGCGGCGGCGCGCGCGGGAACGGTCATTTTTTCGCGAGAACGGCGATGTTTTCGATGTGGCGCGTCTGCGGGAACAGGTCGAAAGGCTGCACGGCTTCGAGCGCGTATTTCCCGCTCTCGAGCACGGTCTGGAGGTCGCGCGCTTGCGTGTCCGGCGCGCACGAAACGTAGACGACGCGCTGCGGCGCGAACGCGAGCATCTGCGCGATGAAATCCGCGCCGCAGCCCTTGCGCGGCGGGTCGATGATCAGCGCGGTTTCTTCCGGCGGGAACGGAATTTCTTTGAAAATGATTTCCGACGAGCCGGCGACGAAGGAACAATTGGCGAGCCCGTTGAGCGCGGCGTTTTCCCGCGCCTTGACGACGGCGTCTTCGCTGACTTCCACGCCGATCGTGCGCTCGAAGAATTTCGCGGCGGAGAGCGCGAAAAGCCCGCTCCCGCAGTAGGCGTCGGCGAGAAAGCGGCATGCGCCGTTCCCGCGCGCCGCGCGCACGGCGAACTCCGCGAATTCGGGGAGAATGAACGGATTGTTCTGGAAAAAATCTCCGGCGACGAAGCGCAGCGTCAGTTCGCCGACGCGCTCGGAAACCGGCGCCTTGGCGTCGGAGACGACGCCTTCGAGCGTTTCCCGCAGCAGCAGCGTCGCGCCGCGGCGGAACTCTCCGCGCGCCGCGCGTTCCCGCGTCAGCGCGCGCAGGCGCGGGAGCGCCGCGTTGACGGCGTCCGTCGCGATGGGACAGGCGGGAACGTCGACGATGCGCCGCGCCGTTCCCGCGGCGAGAAAGCCGATCGGGAAATTCGCGTCGCCGCTGCGCGGGCGTTCGAAATGCGGCGTGATTTTCGAGCGGTAGCCGTAGCGTTTCGGCGAGCCGCGGCACGGGCTCACGGGGAAGGAGATTTTCCCGATGCGCGCGAAAAGTTCCGCGACCTGCTGCGTTTTCCACGCGAGCTGCGCGCCGTATTCGAAATTCTGATACTGGCAGCCGCCGCATTTCCCGAAAAGCGGGCAGCGCGGCTCGACGCGTTCTTTCGCGGGAACGAGCACTTCAAGCAGGTCCGCGCGCGAGAAGTTTTTGGCGTTGTGCCAGACGCGCGCCCGGACGCGCTCTCCCGGCAGCGCGCCGGGCACGAAGACGACCCAGCCGTCGGCGCGCGCGACGCCTTCGCCGAGGTTCGTCAGCGCGGCGACGTCGAGCGTCAGTTCCTGATGATACGCGAAAGGTTCCGCTTTGAATTTCGCGGGAACGCGCGCGGGCGTCATCTGAAAATCCGTTTTCAAGGCGGCGGAAAAGCGTTGAGATTACGAGCCGGGATGCGTCGCGGGAAGGGCGGCGAGCTCCGGCGGGAGCGCGTCCGCCTCGTAGGTCGGGAAGGAAAGCTCCAGCAGCGAGACGGCGGGCATCGGCAGCGCGGCGGCGCCGGCGGAGCGGTCGACGAGCATCGCGCAGGCGACGGGAACGCCGCCCCAAGCCCTGATGATGTCCGCGCATTCGACGACGCGCCCGCCGCGCGTGACGACGTCTTCGGCGACGAGGATTTTTTCTCCCGGCGCGATTTTGAAATTGCGGCGCAGCACGAGGCGGTTGTTTTCCTTTTCCGCGAAAATGAAGCGCGCGCCGAGCTGCCGCGCGATTTCCTGCCCGACGACGAGACCGCCCATCGCGGGAGCAAGCACGGTTTCCGCGCCGAGACTTTTCAGCTTCGGCAGCAGCAGTTCGACGAGGCGCGAGACTTTGTCCATGTACTGGCAGACTTGCGCGCACTGGAAATAGTTCGCGCTGTGCAGCCCGCTGCGCAGGATGAAATGCCCGGTCAGCAGCGCGCCGCTGTCCTTGAAGATTTGCAGAACTTCTTTCTGAATCTGAGAATGCGTCATGAGAAAAAATTATGCGCGTTCCCGCCGCGCATGGCAAAAAGAAACGCGGCAACGACGCCGACCGTGTCCCGCGATTTCAGCGTTTCCGACGTGCGGTTTTTTTCTTCTTCGTGGAAGACTGGTTTTCGCAGAGGACGAGAATCGGCGCGCAGTCGGGCTCCGCGGCTTTGACGACTTGAAAAGATTCGCCTGCGGGCGCGCCGCAGACCTTCTCCATGCGTTCCCGCGCGACGGCAATCGCGATTTCGGACGAGTCTACACCGATCCATTTTCTACCCAGGCTTTGTGCGGCTTCGAGCGTCGTTCCCGAGCCGCAGAAGAAGTCCAGCACGATCCCTCCTTTTTCGGAGGACGCGACGACGATTGAACGAAGCATCTCGAAGTTCTTTTCCGTCGGGTAGCGCGGATACGGAGGGTCTTTGAAATCCCAAATATCCTGCATTTTCTTTCCGCGTTGAGCATCGGCGAAAATTTTTCTGCGCGGATTGCCGGTCCCCGACCATTCGATTTCCCCGGCGGCGTCCAATTTTTCCAGCTCGTCGGGAGCGGATCTCCAATGCCGTCCCGGCGGCGGAAGCAGTCCTCTGAATTTTCCGCCCGTCGGTCCGTTTTGCGTTTCTCCGGGGGCGTGGAGCGGAATCGTCGTGTAGGCGCGCCCGTTCGAGTCCGTTTTCGGGAAGAGGCGGGCGCGGTCTTCGTCCGTGTATTCTTCTTTCGGCTCGTTCCAAATCGGCGAGTCCGTTTTGGAATAAAACAGAATCAGGTCTTTTACGTTCCCGTAGGCTTTCCGCGAAAAATTCTTCGGGTTGCACTTGATGCGCGTGATGTCGTTTCGGAAATTTTCCGCGCCGAAGATTTCATCCATCACAAGTTTCACGTAATGCCCGACTTTGCAGTCGATGTGCAGGTAAATCGAGCCTCTGTCCGAAAGGAGGTCGCGCGCGAAAATCAGGCGTTCCCGCAGGAATTCGAGAAAGGCTGCTCCCGTGCGTTTGTCGGAGTAGGCGAGAGCGTCCGTTTTTTTGGAGCTGATTGTGCTGACGCGCGCGCCTCCGTAGGTGAATTTCAGGTTCGTCGAAAACGGGGGGTCGATATAAATCAGGTCGACGTTCCCGCGAATCAGCGGGTTTTCCGCGAGCGCGCGCAAAATCGGCAGATTGTCGCCTGAAATCAGCGCGTTTCGGGTCGGGTCGAATCCGTAGAGATCGGCGGGAACGGTCGTCGCCCGAATCGCCGATTCCGGTTTCTTTCCTTCGTAAAAAAGTTCCATTGCGGGTCAGAGCGAGTGCAGAAAGTCGCGCAGACACAAGGCGCTCATGATGTCCGCTTCGGCTTTCACGATTTGTGTATACATTTTGTTTCTTCCGGGGATATAGCAGACGCCGTCCGCGATGATGATTTTCCGGACATTTTCCCGAGTTTCGGCGCGCATCGTCGAAAAAGCGTCGACCAGCTGCGCGTTTTGGTGGCCGCCGAAATCCGTCAGGAACTTCGCTTCGCCGATGACATAGCTCCTGCCGATTTTCGCCACGAAATCCGGACCTTTTTCCCGGCGGTAGCCCAAGGCGTCGGCACACCACTGCAGCATTTCGTCGTCGTTCCCGTCAAGAACGGCGTTCCCGTTCGTCTTGCGGAAATCTTTTTCCGGGGCGAGAGGGAAGCCGCAGGCGCCGGACTGAAGCCAGCGGCGAAACATCGGGCCGATTTGTCGATTTGTTTCTTTCGGCGTTTCGCAACGCTTCCGGATTTCCGGCAAGCCCAACTCGTAAAGGCGTCCGCAAAGCCGACCGACCGTTTTCGGGTTCCGTTCGATTGCGCCGCGGTCTCGGCGCAGGTAGGCGATGTAGGAATCTTTTATCGGGAAAAGCGGAAGCCGCAGCAGCGTCTCCAACAATTTTTTGTCGTTGCGGGCGGAAAATTCCTGTTCGACCTTTCCCCACAGAGACTCGTCGATTTCGCGGGAAATTTCGGGATTCATCGGGTAAATCCGAAAAAGCTCGTCCAGGTAATTGCCTTGATTTGCGAACTCTATGCTGCGCTGCGTCCAAAAGTTCATGGTCTAAGAATTACACTATCGAAAAATTCTCGTCAACGCGGCGGGGCGAGGGAAAGGGCGTTCCCGCGCGTTCAGCGGGCGAAGAAGAAGCGCGGCCGGCCGGAAAGGTCGTCTTTCGCTTCCGTTTCCGCGAAGCCGGCGTCGAGCGCCGCCGCGCGCAGCCTTTCGCGATGAGCGATGCCCGTTTCGAGCGCGACGAAGCCGCCCGGAGCGAGGTGCGCCCGCGCGCCGCGGAGGATTTTTTCCAGGTCGGCGAGCCCGTCGTCGCCCGCGACGAGGGCTTCGCGCGGCTCGTGTTCCCGCACTTCCGGCTGGGCGCTCGCCCATTCCGCTTCCGTCAGGTAGGGCGGATTGGAGACGACGGCGTCGAACGTTCCCGCGACGTTTTCGAACCAGTCGCTGCGCAGAAATTCGACGGCGGCGGCGAGACCGTTTTTCTCGGCGTTTTCGCGGGCGAGCGCGAGCGCGTCGGCGGATTTGTCCGCGGCGACGACCTGCGTTCCCGCGCGTTCGGCGGCGAGCGAGAGCGCGATGGCGCCCGTTCCCGTCCCGAGGT
>DVOG01000196.1 GCA_018713755.1 Candidatus Spyradosoma merdigallinarum
GGACGGACACGGGCGGATCCATCCGTCAGCCGGCGAGCTTCTGCGGCGCCGTGGGCTTCAAGCCGACTTACGGCACGGTTTCCCGCTACGGCGCGGCGGCGTTCGCCTCGTCGCTGGAGCAAATCGGCCCGATGGCGCGCAGCGTCGCCGACGCCGCCGCGCTGCTTGACGTCATCGCCTCGCCGGACGCGCACGACTCCACCGCGCTTCCCGGCGCACGCACGCCGACGCTTCCGCAGCTTTCCGCTCCCGCGAAAAAATGGAAAATCGGACTGCCGAAGGAATTTTTCGGCGGCGATTCCGAAATCGACGAGGTCGTGAAAAAAGCCGCCGCGTGGTTCGAGGCGCAGGGCTGCGAAATCCGCGAAATTTCCCTGCCGTCCGTCGATTTGGCGATTCCGACGTATTACGTCATCGCGATGGCGGAAGCCTCGTCCAACCTCGCGCGTTACGACGGCATACGCTACACGCGCAGAAGCGCGCGCGCGACGGACGCGGTCGACATTTTCGCGAAAAGCCGCGGCGAAGGCTTCGGGCAGGAAGTCAAGCGGCGCATTCTCTTCGGAGCCTACGTGCTTTCCGCCGGCTATTACGACGCGTATTACCTGCGCGCGCAGAAACTGCGCACGCTGATCCGCAACGAATTTTCCCGCGCGTTTGAAAGCGCGGATCTGCTGCTCGCGCCGACCACGCCGGAAACCGCGTTCCCGCGCGGCGGAAGAACCGCCGACCCGCTGAAAATGTATTTGGGCGACATCTGCACCGTTCCCGCGAACCTCACCGGGCTCCCCGCCGTTTCCCTGCCCTGCGGCTTCAGCGCCGCGGGAATGCCGATCGGCCTGCAGCTCATCGGAAAAGCGCTCGACGACGGGAACGTCCTCGCCGCCGCGCACGCGTTCGAAACCGCGCACGATTTTTCCGGGCGCGTTCCCGCAGCGACGCTCTGAACCGCATCGATTTCTCTGCGAAAAAAAAAAAATGTCAAACTTCATCACCGACCAAATCGTCAACGCCCTGAACCAGAAATTCGGCGCGATCGGGCAGGTTTCCGACCTTTCGTTTTCGCGCGACGGCATTTCCGTCACGCTGGAGCTTTCCGGCGAAGAACGCCCGATCACGCTTGAAGCCGAAGGGCTTTCCTGGGACACGTCCGACGGGAAAATGAACCTTTATTTCACGGAACTGCGCTGCCGCGAAAAGCAGTGGGTGCAGGAAATTTTCAGCATTCTTGCGGAAAAAACCGGGCGCGTCGTCTCGTTCCCGGACAGCCTGAAGCTGATGCCGCTCAAAATGCTTCTGCAGAAGAAGCGCGGCTGAAAAAAAAAGCGCGCCGCGCAGAAACGCTCGGCGCGAAAACAAAACGAAGCCCGGACGGGAACGACGCTCGCGGAATCAGCCGCCGAGCTCGTCTTTTTCCGTGGGCGGCGTCGCGACGAGATAGGCGATGGCGGAAACCGCCTCGCGGTAGTCGTATTCCGCGGAAACGCGCGACGCGCGCGCTTCCGTGAGCGAAACCTGCGCGTCCGTGCGGTCGAGCGACGAGGCTTTCCCGACGTTGAAGCGCTCCGTCACGATGTCGAAATTGTCCTTCGCGGCGCGTTCCGAAAGCAACGCGACTTCGTACTGCTTTTTCGCGCGCGAAAGCGTCAGGACGGCTTTGCAGAGCTCCGCGTAAAGGTTCTGTTCGTAGGCGGCGACTTTGCTTCGGGCGATGCGCAGCTTCGAGACCGCGTCTTCGATCGCGCGTTCGTTGCGCCCGCCGTTGAAGACGTTCTGCGCGAGCGTTCCCGCGCCGAGCAGATTCCAGATTTTCGGCATGTCCAAATCTTCGCCCTCGAGCGTGGCGGAGAAGTTCAGGCCGATCGTCGGATAAAGTTCGGCTATGGTCTGGTCGACGTACGCGGAAGCCGCCTTTTCCTGCGCGACGAGCGCCGCGAGACCCGGTTCGCGTTCCCGCGCGAGCTTCATCAGCGAATCGACGTCTTCGGGAAAAGTCCCGACGGCGCTCCCGCCGAGCCGGTAATCCGGCGATTCCGCCAACCCGATCGCGAGGTTCAGATCGGCGCGCGCCGTCTTCACGTTGTTCGCCGTGCTGATGTTTTCGAGCAGCGCGGTGTTGTAGTCCACTTCCGCCTTCGTGCAGTCGTAACGCGTGCCTTTTCCCGCGTCGTGATAGGCGAGCATCTGCGCGAGGTGTTCCCGGTACTGCTCGACGGACTGCTCGGAAACGGTGTTCAGCTCGACGTTGCGCAGCAGTTCATAATACGCGGTGCGCACGTTGTAGCGGACGAGATTTTCCGCCGAAAGCAGATCTTTTTCCGCCGCAATCAGATTCGCGACGGCCTGCTCGTATTTCGCGTCGGTTTTCCCGAAATCCCAAATCAGCAAATCGAGCGAAAGCCCGATGCCGTTCGTGCCGTCGCTGTGCAGGCTTTGGCCGGTTTTCCGCGTGTTATGCGTCTCCTGCGTGTAAGAAGCGGAGGCGTCGAGCGTCGGCATATAGTCGGCGCGAATATCCTTCACGGCGAGCTGCGCGGAAACCACCGCCTGCCGCGCCTGGAAAATCTGCGGGTTGGCGTCGAGCGCGATCGCTTCGAATTCCTCGAGCGAAATCACGGCGCCGTCCTCGAAGCCGAGTTCGGAAAAATCCACCGTGCGTTCGCCGTGCAGACGGTTTTCCGGCTTCTGCGCTTCGCGGGCGTCGCGAACCGTCGAGCACGCCGTTCCCGCGACGAGAAGCGTTCCCGCCGCCAGCACGGCGCAAAGCAGCGTTTTTTTGGAAAGATTCTTTTTCATCGCATTAAACTTTTCTTTTTCGTTGAGCGGGAAACGTTTCAGACGCTTTTCGGAGCATCGGGCACGTCCGCGTCCGTTTCGACTTCCGGCGCGCCGTCGGGAAGATGGATTTTACGGCGGCAGCGTTCCCGCAGACGCTGGAAAAGCGCGTACAGCGCGGGAGCGAAGACGATGCCGACCAGCGTCGCGGCGAGCATCCCGCAGAACGTCGTCACGCCGATCGCGCGGCGGGAACCCGCGCCGGCGCCCGTCGCGATGACGAGCGGGAACACGCCGAAGAGAAACGACCACGCCGTCATCAGCACGGCGCGAAAACGCAGCGACGCGCCCAGCATCGCGGAAGACGTGATCGAGTGCCCCGCCTCGCGGGACTGCTTCGAGAACTCGATCATCAGAATCGCGTTTTTCGCGGAAAGCCCGATGAGCATGACGAGACCGAGTTGCGCGTAAATGCTCAACGACAGATCCCAGACGATCAGCCCGACGAGCGCGCCGAGAATCGGCACGGCGACCGTCAGCATCACGGGAACGGGAATCGTCCAACTTTCGTATTGCGCGACGAGGAACAGGTAGGCGAAAAGCATCGCCAGCGCCATGATCAGCACAATCTGCCCTTGGTTCTGCCGCTCCTGGAAACTTTGCCCTTTCCACTCGACGTGGATGTTCGGCGGGAAATCCCAGTTTTCGATGATGTCCATCACCTCGCCGGTCGTGTAGCCGTCGGCGACCTGAACGGAAACGTCGGCGGACGTCATTTTGTTGAAGCGCTGAATTTCCGTCGGCCCGACCGTGTAGCGCGGCGTCGCGATTGAAGAAAGCGGCACCATTTCGCCGGCGGCGTTCTGCACCAGCAGCCCGTTGATGTCGTCGAGCGTCACGCGGTATTCGCGTTCCGACTGCATTTTGACGTAGAACGAATCGCCGGCGTAATTGAAGTCGTTGATGTAATACGAAGCGAGCGCGCTCTGCAGCGTCCGGAAAATCGAATCGACGGAAACGCCGAGCGATTCCGCCTTTTCGCGGTCGATGTCGAGATAAATCTGCGTCGTGTCCGCGTTGAACGACGTGTTCGCGCGGCGCACCTGCGGGAGCATGTTGAGATCCGCGACGAATTTTTTCGTGATGTCGGAAAGTTCCGCGGCGGAAATGTCGCCGTCGGCGCAAAGCACGGCGGAAACGCCGCCGACGGAACCGAGCCCCATGATGGCGGGCGGCGTGAAGAACACGATGCGCGCTTCGGGAATGTCTTCGGTCGCCTTTTGGAGATTGGCGACGACGGACGCGAGCTGCAGCTCGGGCGTCGTGCGCTCGTCCCAGTCCTTGAGCCGGACGAAGCCCATCGCGACGTGTTCGCCGTTGGCGCTCATTTGGCTGCGCCCCGGCGTGAGATTGACCGCGTGAACGCCGGGAACCTTGCTGACGCGTTCGTAAACCTTGCGCAGCGTCGCCTCCGTGCGCGCGATGGACGCTCCCGGCGCGAGCTCGATATTCACGGTAATCGACCCCTTGTCCTCTTCAGGCAGAAACGCGCCGGGAATTTTCCCCGACAGCAGCCAAATCCCCGCGAAGACGGCGATCATCAGCCCGACCGTCAGCAGCGCGCGACGCACGAGCCCGTAAACGAAGCCGAGGAAAACCCGCTTCGACCTGTCGAGCAACGCGTTGAACGGCTTGAAAATCGGAGCTTTGCGCTCTTGCGGCGGGCGCAGAATCAGCGCGCACAGCGCGGGACTGAGCGTCAGCGCGACCACGCCGGAAATCACGAGCGAAATGCACATCGTCACGGAGAACTGCATGTAAATCCGCCCGACCATCCCGCCGTAAAACGCCAGCGGCACGTAGCAGGCGATCGTGACCAGCGTCGTCGCGATAATCGCGCCCGTGATCTGATTCATGCTTTTTATCGCCGCCTCTTTCGCCGAAAGGCGTTCCCGCAACATCAGCGACTGGCAGTTCTCGACGACGACGATCGCGTCGTCCACCAAAGAGCCGATGACCAGAATCAGCCCGAACATCGTCAGCACGTTGATGCTGTAGTCCATGAAATACATGAACGTGAACGTTCCCACCAGCGACACGGGAATCGCGATTGCGGGAACGAGCGTCGCCCGCCAGTCCTGAAGAAACGCGTAAGTGACGAGAATGACCAGCAGCAGCGCGACGATGATCGTCTCGGCGATTTCCTCGAGCGAGACGACGATGAACTTCGTCGGATCGTAGGAAACCTGATAGCTCACACCCTCCGGAAAGCGATGCGAAATCTGCTCGAGAACTTCGTGCACGCGTTTGACCGTCGCCAGCGCGTTGGAATCGCTGTTGCGGTAAATCGCCATGCCGACGGATTCCTTCCCGTTGAAGCTCCCGGTCCCGTCGTAGGATTTCGCGCCGAGCTCGACGCGAGCGATGTCCTTCAGCCGCAGCACGCTCCCGTCGTCGGCGGAGCGCACGATGATGTTCCCGAACTCTTCCGCCGTGACGAGACGCCCCTGCACGTTGATTTTGAATTGCAGGTAATCGTTCCCCTGCTCGGCGCCGAGCGTTCCCGCCGCCGCCTGGATATTTTGCGATTCGACGGCGGAAGAAATGTCCTCCGTCGAAAGCCCGAGCGCGGCGAGGCGGATAGGATCGATCCAAATGCGCATCGAATACTCGCTCCCGCCCATCACGTCCGCGGACGCGACGCCTTCCACGCGCGCGACCGCGTCGGCGACGGTCGTCGAAATGTAATTGCTCAGCTCCATCGTGCTCATGGAGGAGCCGTCCGTCGTGAACGCGAACATCGCGAGAATGTCGTTGCTGCGCTTGCGCACTTCGACGCCCGTGCGCTGCACGTCCGTGGGCAGCTTCGATTCGGCGCGCTTGATCGCGTTCTGCACGTTGACCATCGCGATGTCGTCGTTCACGCCGGTCTTGAACGAAATGCTGCAGGAATACGTGCCGTCGTTGCTGCACGTCGAAGAAAAATACAGCAGGTCTTCCAGCCCGTTGATTTCCGCGTCCAGCGGCGTCGCGATGACGTCGCGCACCGTTTCCGCGCTCGCGCCGGTGTAGTTCGCGTGAACGCGGATGCTCGGCGGCGCGATTTCCGGGTATTCCTCGATCGGGAGGCGCCAAAGACAAATCAGCCCCGCGAGAAAAATCACTAAGCTGACCACGGCGGCGAAACGCGGCCGCTCGATAAACATTTTGGAGAACATCGTCGTTTTTCTCTGAGAAAAGCAGTCTGCGGGAACGGGAAAAACGCGCGCTTACTTCGCCGCCGGCGCCGACGGCGTTTCCGCGACGCGGACTCTGCCGCCGGGAACGGCCTTGTGCGTGCCGTCCGTGATGATGCGCTCGCCCGCCTTGAGCCCGCTGCGGATGAACTGCAGGTTCGCCGTCGTTTCCGCGGGAACGACCTCGCGCCGCTCGACGCGATTGTTCCCGTCGAGCACGTAGACGTAGGCGCTCTTCTCGTCATACATCACGGCGGAAGGCACGACGGCCGGCATCATCGTTCCCGAGCTGCGGCCCAGCAGCACGTGCACCGTGCTCCCGGGAACGAGCTTGGAGTCCGGGTTCGCGAACAGCGCGTAAATCTGCACGGCGTCCGTCTGCTCGTTCGCCGTGTTGTCCACGAAATCGAGCGTTCCCGCGATGGGGTAGCGGCTGCCGTCCGCAAGCACCAGCGCGATCGTGCACTGTTCCCGCAGCGTCTTTTCGTCGCCGAAAAGCGAGAGAAAATCCCGATTGCTCAACGCGAAGCGCACGCGCACAGGGTCGATCTGCACGACCGTCGTCAGCGTTCCCGAAGACGGCGTGACGTAACTGCCTTCAGGCGCGGCGTTCACGCCGATGCGCCCGTCCGCCGGCGCCAGGATGCGCGTATTCTTCAAGTCGTCCTGAGCGACGATCAAGTCCGCCTCCGCGGCGGAAAGCAACGCCTTGTTCGCCTCGTATTCGCTGCGCGCGCTCTCGAGCTCGTCCGGCGTCGAAACTTCCTTGTCGAAAAGCTGCTGCGTGCGCTCGTAATTCGCCCTGGAATAGGCGACGAGCGCCTTGTACTGCGCGATTTTCGCTTCCGCGCTCCGCTGCGCGGCGACGTAGCGGATGTCGTCGAGCCGATACAGCGGCTGCCCTTTCTTGACGAAATCGCCTTCCTTGAACGCGACTTCCAGCAAGTCCCCGGAAACGCGCGACGTCACGGCGATCGTCGCCGGCGAAACGATGCGCCCGGGATAGCGGCGATGGATCACGCTTTCCGCTTCGCCGACCGTTCCCGCGGCGACGATTTCAAGCTTCTCGTCCGAAACGGGCTGCGCGTCCTGCGCCCGGGAAGACGTTCCCGCACAGACGGCGGCGAGAGCGAACAGCGAAAGCATCCATGGACTTTTTCCGATTTTCATAAGCAACTTTTCAAATTCTGGGAGATAAGATTTGTTTCCGTTTTCGGTCAAATTTTCAAGCATTTTTTTTTTCTGAGCATGAGAACGGAAACGGCCGCCGGCGCCTCATTTGAAGAAATCTCCAAGCGACCCGAAGCTGCTTCC
>DVOG01000197.1 GCA_018713755.1 Candidatus Spyradosoma merdigallinarum
CGACGCTGGTCAAGGCGATCGACGTTTTCGCCGTTTCGTTCTGATTTCCGCGCGACGCGAAACGCGCGCCCGAAAAAAAAAGAAACGTTCCCGCGGATTCGGTCCTGCGGGAACGTTTTTTTTTGCGCGAAAAAGAGAAAAACTCTCAGGAAAAATCTTTTTTCAGAAGAACGTCGCCGGCGGAAAAAGCGCGGAGCGTTCCCGCCGCGTCTTCGATTCGGATGCAGCCGCCCGCGTCGATGCCGCGGGCCGTTCCCGTAATTTCCTCGTTCCCGTAAACGGCGCGGACGCGTTTTCCCGCGAGAAAATCGAAGGCGTCCCAGCGCGCGGCGAGTTTCTCCTCGTGCGTTCCCGCGAGAAAATCTTCGTAGGCGCGCTCGAGCGCCGCGAGCGTTTCCGCGCCGACGCGGTTCGCGTCGAGCGGCGCGGAAAGCCCGAGCACGGAACGCATCGACGCGGCGGAATCCCGCAGCGCGCCCGGAAGCTCCGCGGGATCGAGATTCACGTTCAGCCCGATGCCGAAGACGACGCCGCGCACGCGCGAGGCGTCGACGCGCGCTTCGGCAAGCATTCCCGCCGTTTTTTTTCCGAGGCAGAAAATGTCGTTCGGCCATTTGACGAACGCGGGAACGCCGAACTTTTCCCGCAGCATTTCCGCGACGGCGACGCCGAACCACAGCGTCAGGTTCGCCAGCCGTTCGGGGCGCACGTTCGGGCGAAAAGCGCAGGAAAGATAAAGATTGCCTTCGCGCGCGCTTTCCCATTTGCGCCCGAGCCGCCCGCGTCCGGCGGTCTGCCTTCCGGCGACGACGGCGAAATCTCCCGGAGGCGTTCCCGCGGCGAGCATCGCCGCGGCGTCGGCGTTCGTGCTTCCGGTTTCCTCCGAGAAAAAGACGCGGAGTTTCGAGCCGGCCTCGCGCTGGCGCGCGGCGAGCGTTTCCGCGTCGAGGCGTCCGTCGTTGCCCGCGTTCATTTTCCGCGAAAAAAAAAAGTTTTCGGCGCCGGGAACGGGTCTCAGATGAGCCCCAGCTCCATTTTTCCCTCTTCGGAAATCATGTCCTGCGTCCACGGCGGTTCCCAGACGATGTCGACCTGCGCCTCGTGCACGCCGGGAACGGCGAGCGCGCGGTTGCGCACGTCCTCGGCGATGACGGGGCCCATGCCGCAGCCGGGAGCGGTGAGCGACATGGCGATCTGGGCGCGCCAGCGGTCGTTCCCGAGCGGCACGATTTCGAGCTTGTAAATGAGGCCGAGGTTGACGACGTCCACGGGAATTTCCGGGTCGTAGACGTTGCGCAGCTCCGCCCAAATCGCGTCGGCGTCGGGCGGGCCGACGTGTCCGGGATGTTCCGCCGCGCCGAAGGAGCCGTAGGGCGTCGTTTCGCCCTGGGCGAGCGCCGCGACGTCGGGCGCGGGTTCGCCCAGCGCGTCGTGGTCCTTGCCGGCGATGCGGAACATGCCGACGTCGCAGACCACGGTGAAGTTTCCGCCGAGACGATGCGTGACGTTCACCTGCGTTCCCGCGGGAAGCAGCGCGGCCTCGCCGGAGGGCACGACTTTCGCGTCCACATCGCGCGTCAGAATTCGATCGTTGGAATGGCTCATCATGTGAAATGCGGAGGCGCAAGTGTGATGTTCCCGCGGCGAAGAGTGAAGCGAAAAAATGCGTGCGCGGAGGCGCGCGGCTTTTCCCGGCGTTCCCGCCTTTTGTTTTTGAAGCTTGAAGGACGGCGGCGTTCCCGCAAGAATGGAAGCGTTATGAGAAAGTCGCTTCCTTCCGCCGCCGTTTTTCCGTTCCTCTTCGCCGCCGCGTTTTCCGGCGTTCCCGCCGCGTCCGCGGCTTTCGACGCCGCTCCGACGCTCCTTTCGCAGGAAGACGCGGAGCAAAGCCGCAAGCGCGCGGCGAAAGAAGACTGGTCCGAAGTTTTCGCCGACGGTCTTTTCAAGGCGGACGGAGAAGAAGTTCCCGTGAGCGCGCTGAGGAAGAAAAAATACGTCGGCGTCTACGTTTCCGCCTCGTGGTGCGGGCCGTGCCGCGCGTTCACGCCCGAACTCGTCGAACTTTACAAGGAATACGAACGGGAACTCGAAATCGTGCTCATCGGCGCCGACCGCTCGCAGGACGAAGTTTTCAAATACGCGCGGGATCACGGGATGCCGTGGCTCGTCGCCAAACAGGGCTCAGCGGCGAGCGGCTACATGACGCGGCACGGCGTGCGCGGGATTCCCGACTTTCGGCTTTTCGACAAAAACGGAAAGCTGCTGGAAGCCGACGGGCGCAACCTCAAAGCCGTCCGCGCGATTCTCGACGGGAAGAAGCGCCGCTGACGGGAACGCGGCCGCTCGCCGTTCCCGCGGCGTTCCGCCCGGAAAAACTTTCTGCGCTTCCGCCTTTTCGCGGGAGCGCCTTTTTTTCGCGCGAGACGGCGTTCCCGCGCGCATTTTCCCTTTACGTTCCCGCGCAAACGCGCAATAATGCGCACAGTCATTGAAATTTATGAAAGCACTTCTTTTCTCCGGACAGGGCGCCCAGAAAGTCGGCATGGGCAAATCGCTTTATGAAAATTCCGCCGTCGCGCGCGAGCTTTACGACCGCGCGAACGCGGTTCTGCCTTTTGACCTGAAGAAAATCTGTTTCGAAGGTCCGCAGGAAACGCTGACGGAAACGCGCGTGTGCCAGCCGGCGCTTTTCACGCAAGGCTACGTCATCGCTCAGATTCTGAAGGAACGGGGCAAGCTCGCCGACCTCAAGTGCGTGCTCGGGCTCAGCATCGGCGAGCTCACGGCTTACGCGGTCGCCGGCGTTTGGGATTTCGAAACGGGGCTGAAAGTCGTCGCCGAGCGCGGACGCCTGATGCAGGAAGCCTGCGACAAGACCAAAGGCGGCATGGCGGCGATCATCGGCGGTTCCCGCGAAGACGTGCTCGCGTTCTGCCGCGAATTCGACGTCGACGCGGCGAATTTCAACACGCCGGGACAAATCGTGATTTCCGGCGATGCGGACAAGATCGCGGCGGCCGTCGCGAAAAACGCGGAAACGAAGCAGTTCAAGCGCGCGATCCCGCTGGTCGTCGCCGGCGCGTATCATTCCCGTCTGATGGAACCCGCGCGCGCGGATTTCGCGAAATTCCTCGCGGGCGTCGAGTTCAAGAAACCGGAAATTCCCGTCTTCACGAACACGACGGGAAAGCTCATCGACGATCCCGCGGCGATGCGCGAAGCGCTCGCGAAGCAGGTCGTTTCTTCCGTGCTCTGGGAAGACTGCGTGCGCGGCGCCGTCGCGCTGGGCGTCACGGAAACGATCGAATGCGGCCCCGGCGGCATCCTCACGGGCATGGTCAAGAAAATCTCGCCCGAAACCGCGGGAACAGCCGTCTCGGAATTTTCGGAAATTCCCGCGTAAGATTTTTCCGGGATTCAAAAAAATTTTTCAAACCACCAACGTAACAGAACAATGGAATACACAACTGATTGCATCGTAGACGTCAAAGGGCGCGAAATCATCGACTCGCGCGGCAACCCGACGGTTGAAGTCGACGTCACGCTTGAATCCGGCGCCATGGGCCGCGCGGCCGTTCCCTCGGGAGCGTCCACGGGCGTGAATGAAGCGCTCGAACTCCGCGACGCGGGCGTTCCCGTGAAGCAGTTCGAAAAAGGCATCGACCCGAAGAAGCGCTTCGGGGGCAAGGGCGTCCTCAAGGCGGTCGACAACGTCAACACGCTGATCGCGCCGGAGCTCGTCGGCTTCAACGCGTTCGACCAGGTCGCGATTGATCAGGCGATGCTCGCGCTCGACGGGACGAAGACGAAATCCAAGCTCGGCGCGAACGCGGTGCTCGGCGTTTCCCTCGCCGTCGCGAAAGCCGCCGCGGAATCCGTCGGTCTTCCGCTTTACAAATACCTCGGCGGACCGAACGCGAAAGTTCTTCCCGTGCCGATGATGAACATCATCAACGGCGGCGCGCACTCCGACGCTCCGATCGATTTCCAGGAATTCATGATCATGCCGGTCGGCGCGACCTCGCTCCGCCAGGCCGTCCAGATGGGCGCGGAAACGTTCCATGCGCTCAAGGGCGTCCTTAAGAAACGCGGCCTCGACACGGCGGTCGGCGACGAAGGCGGTTTCGCCCCGCGCCTGGATTCCGTCGAAGACGCGCTCGACACGATCGCCGCGGCGGTCAAGGCCGCCGGCTACAAATTCGGCAAAGACATCTGCATCGCGCTCGACGTCGCCTCGTCCGAGTTCTACGACACGAAGACCAAGCAGTACATCTTCAAGAAGTCCGACGGACGCAAGCTCTCGGGCGACAAGATGGTCGCGTTCCTCGCCGACCTCTGCTCCAGCTACCCGATCATCTCGATCGAAGACGGCTGCGCGGAAGGCGACTGGGAAACGTGGAAGAAGCTCACGGACAAGCTCGGCAGCAAGATCCAGCTCGTCGGCGACGACCTGTTCGTCACGAACACGACCTTCCTCAAGAAGGGCATCCAGCTCGGCGTCGCGAACTCGATTCTCGTCAAGGTCAACCAGATCGGTTCCCTCACGGAAACGCTCGACGCCGTCGAAATGGCGCAGTTCAACCGCTACACGGCGGTCATCTCGCACCGCTCCGGCGAAACGGAAGACGCGACGATCGCCGACATCGCCGTCGCGACGAACGCGGGCCAGATCAAGACCGGTTCGATGAGCCGTTCCGACCGCATCGCGAAATACAACCAGCTCCTCCGCATCGAAGAAGAACTCGGCTCCGCCGCGGTCTTCGGCGGAAAAATGCTCGGCGACATCAACCGCTGAGGTTTTTCGAGCTGAAAAAAGCGAAAAGCAGGCGTTCCCGGCGCGGGAGCGCCTGCTTTTTCTTAGCCTTGCGTTCCCGCAGGTTTTTCGGCATATATTTCCGAAAAAATGGACGAGACGGAAAAGCAGAAAAACGCTCCGAAAACCCTGCCGCGGACGCTCTGCGCCTTCGCGGGATTTTTCGCGTTCGCCGTTCCCGCATTCGCCGTCGCGGCGGGAACGCGCGTCCACGCCTCGCTCGCGGAAATCGCCGCGCGAAACGCCG
>DVOG01000198.1 GCA_018713755.1 Candidatus Spyradosoma merdigallinarum
GTTCCGATGCTCAACGTCGTCGTCGGGAAAGCCGCCGATCCCGCCGCGTCGGAATGAGGCGACGCTTTCGCGGGAACGCTTTTCCGTTTTTCTTCCTTCCCGTTTTCCCTTTTCACGCATCCGAAAAAAAACATGGCAACGAAACTGTTCATTCCCGGTCCGACCGAAGTGTCGCCTGAAATCCTCGCCGAAATGTCGCGCCCGATGATGGGCCACCGCTCGAAGGCGGCTTCCGAGCTGCAGCGGCGCATCTCCGACAACCTGCGGCGCATCCTGTACACGCAGAGCGAAATCATCCTTTCCACGTCCTCGGGAACGGGGCTGATGGAAGGCGCCGTCCGCTCCTGCACGGCGAAGCGCGCGGCGATTTTCTCCGTCGGCGCGTTCGGCAAAAAATGGTTCAAAATCGCGAAGATGAACGGCGTTCCCGCCGATTTCTTCGAAAGCCCCTTCGGCGAAGCCACGACGCCTGAAATGGTGGACGCCGCGCTTTCGACCGGGAAATACGACACCGTCTGCATCACGCACAACGAAACGTCGACCGGCGTGCAGAACCCGTTCGAGGAAATCGCCGAGGTGATGAAGAAGTATCCCGACGTCGTCTGGTGCGCGGACGCGGTTTCTTCCGCAGCCGGCGCGAAAATCGAGACCGACAGGCTCGGCGTGGACGTGCTCGTCACGTCGACGCAGAAGGCGCTCGCGCTCCCGCCCGGCATGGCGATTTGCACGCTTTCCCCGAAGGCTTACGAGCGCACGGCGCACGTGGAAAACCGCGGCTGCTATTTCGATCTGCGCGACCTCTACGACGTCATCCGCAAGAAAGATTACCAGTACGCGAACACGCCCTGCGTTTCGATCATGTACGCGATGGATCTGCAGCTGCAGCGCATCCTGCAGGAAGGCGTCGAAAACCGCTTCCGCCGCCACGCGGCGATGGCGGAATACGTGCGCGCGTGGGCGGACGAATATTTCAGCGTTTTCGCGAACCGCAAGTATCTGTCGAACACGCTGACCGTCATCAGCAACACGCGCGGCATCAGCGTCGCCGACCTGAACAAGGAGCTGATTCGGCGCGGCATGCAGCTCGGGAACGGCTACGGCGATCTCAAGGAAAAAACCTTCCGCATCGCGCACATGGGCGAGCTCACGATGGACGACATGCGCGCCGTCACCGAAAGCATCGTCGACGTTCTCGGGCTTTGAGACTCGTTTTCCCGTGCGGTTCCCGCGGCGTTCCCGCCGCGGGAACTTCGCTTTTGAGGGGTTGCGGAAAAAAGGACTTGCGCGAGAGCTTTTTTTTTAGAATCACTCTTTTCAAATGTGTCAGTCGGAGGCGACCGCTTCCGTTTGATTTTTTTTTGCACGTAAGGAAAGAAACATGAAGACATGCATTGCGGCTGCGGCGTTCTTCGCCGCGGGAACGATCTGCGCCAACGCGCTCGGAGGGGCGGACGGAAGCTTCTTCGGCGAGGTCTACGCGGAAAACGCGGATTTCAAGTATTACGGCGATACCGACCTCGATGAAATCAGAGGCAAAGAATGGGTGTCCGGCTGCGCCGGATTCTCGTTCACGCTGGAATCGGTCGTCGACGGATTTTGGGGCGAGCCCGTTTCGGATCGCTATTTCACGCTGGGCGCAATCACGTTCGCGCACGGCGGATTTGCCGGGAGCGGCGAAGTCTATCTCAACGTGTATGCGTCTTCGACGCCGAGCGCGGAAACTTTCCTCGGACAGTCTTCGGAGCTCGCCGCGGACACGCCGGCTTCGGGCAAGCTCGCTTTCGAAAGCGTGAATTTCCGCAACGACGGCGAGGCCTCGAACATCATTCTCGAAGCGGGACGGACGTATTACGTCTTTTTCTCTTCGACGCTGATCGACGGCGACTACGTCTTTGAGAGCGTCGACGGAACGCTGGTGCTCAGCAAAAGCGAGGACGTCCGCGGGGACGACGTCGCTTGCGCGGGAACGAACGGCTCGGCGGCCGGCGGCGACGGCGCGCGCCCGATTTACAGCGTGACGCTCGACGTCGCTTCCGTGCCGGAACCGTCGGCGTTCGGGCTGCTCGCGGGAACTTGCGCGCTGGCGCTCGCCGCGTCCCGGCGCGGGAGAAAATCCTGACGCCGTTCCCGCTCCGCGAATCGGATTGAACGTTCCCGCGGAATCGCGTTTAATTCCGCGCCATGACCATTTATCCGGCAATCGACATCCGGGGCGGAAACTGCGTGCGTCTGCGGCAAGGCGCCGCCGACGCCGCGACGAAATATTTCGAAGATCCCGCCGATCCGGCGAAGGCGTTCGCGCGCGACGGGAGCGCGTGGATTCACGTCGTCGATCTCGACGGCGCTTTTGGCGGCGAGCCCCGCAACATCGCCGCGCTGAGGCGCATCGCCGAAACCGGGCTGAAAATTCAGTTCGGCGGCGGGCTGCGCACGGCGGAAAACGTCCGCGCCGCGCTGGAGGCGGGAGCGGCGCGCGTCGTCGTCGGCACCAAGGCGGCGCAGGACGACGCCTTCGTCGCGGAGCTCGTCGAGACTTTCGGCGGCGAAAAAATCGCCGTGGGCATCGACGCCAAAGACGGCTTCGTCGCCGTGCGCGGCTGGGTGGACGTCACGGCGCGCCGCGCGACTGAGCTCGCGGGAACGGTCGCCGCGCTCGGCGTGAAAACCGTCGTCTACACCGACATCGCGACGGACGGCATGCTTTCGGGTCCGAATTTCGCCGCGCTCGAAAAGATGCTCGAAAGCACGGGCGCCGGCGTCATCGCCTCCGGCGGCGTTTCCCGCCGCGAAGACGTGCTGCGCCTGCGCGAACTCGCGGGAACGCACGCCAATCTCGACGGCGTCATCGTCGGCAAAGCGCTTTACGAAAAGCGCGTTTCTTTGCCGGATCTTCTCGCGATCGCCGCTTCCTGAGCCGCGCGCGGCGTTCCCGCGCGCTCACTCGGCGGCGGGAACGGAGGGAGATTCTTCGCTCGGCGGTTCCGCGGAGGGAGCGTTTTCCGTTTTTTCGGGAGAAACTTCTTCTTCCGCGGGAGCGGCCGGCGGCGTGTCCGCCGCGGCTTCGGGAACGCCTTCCGGCGCTTCGGGCGCGGGAGGAATTTCCGCGGCGATGTCGTCGGGCTTTTCTTCCGTCGCTGCTGCTTCCGCCTCGTCCGCCTTCGTCGCGGCTTTCGCCTGCGCCGCGGACATTTTCGGATGCGTGAAAAGCGAGCCGTCGGAGAGTTCGGAGACGTAGCCTTCGAGCACGAGCCAGCGCACGGTCGCGAGCAGGCTGCGCGCCTCGGCGTCTTCGTCC
>DVOG01000004.1 GCA_018713755.1 Candidatus Spyradosoma merdigallinarum
GCGCGGTCTGATCGTGCGCCCGATGAAAGGCTACGGCATGCCGGAAAGCCTGCGCGTGACGGTCGGCACGCCGGCGCAGAACGCGAAGCTGCTCGCCGCGCTCGAAGAAATCCTCAGGCGCTGATTTTTTCGCGGCGTTCCCGCGCGGGAGCGCCGCTTTTTCTCCCTAAGCGAAATTTTTCTTTCCCCATATTTTTCCCATGATCGGCTTTTTCCAAAATTCCATGGCGAAGCACCATCGGCTGATTTTCGGCGTGCTTCTCGTCTTCATCGTCGTTTCCTTCGTGTTTTACACGGGTTCGGGCAGCGTCGCCGACCTGCTGGGCGTCCGCCGCGCCTCCGTCGTGATGGGCGTGGACGTGACCAGCGCCGAGGAAACCGCGCCGTATCGGCTGGGCGCCGCGCTCGGCAACGGCGGGCTCGGGCGCGTGTCGTCGCAGAACGTCGTCGAACGCATTTTCATGGTGAAGACCGCGGAATCGTTTCAAATTCCCGAGCCGACGCAGGAGCAGTTCAGCGCGTTTCTTTCGGAACAGGGGCTGACGTCCGAGGTCATTTCCGCGATTCGCCAAAATTACGACGTCAGCGAGGAAGATCTGCGCACGGCGATTGTGCACAGCTGGAAAATCCGCGAGTTCCTGCGCGTCTTCGGGAACGTTCCCGCCGTGTTCGACGCCGACGTCGTGCTGACGTTGCGGGAACTCGGCACGCGCTGGACGGCGGAATTCGCCGAGCTCGCTCCCGCCGCCGTGACGTTCTCCGACAGGCTTCCGGCGGACAAGACCGAGGCCGACGGGACGTTGCGCGCCTTCTACGACGCGCACAAGGAGGATTTCCGCATCGCCGAGCTGGTCGAAGTTTCTTTCGCGAAAATCGCTCCGCCCGCGGACGCCGCCGCGAAAATCCCCGAACCGACGGATTTCGAGCTTTCCGCCTTCCTCGCGGAAACGCTCGGGAACGACGCCGAAAAAGCCGCCGCCGAGCTCAGCTCCCGCCGCGCGGAATGGGTCGAGAAGTGGAAAAAATCGCAGGCGCTCCTCGGCGCCGCGGCGGAGATTTCCAATACGCTTTACGAAAAGCTGCCGACGGACGTCTACGGACCGCGTCACGCGGATTTCGCCTCCGTCGTCGAAAAATCCGGTCTCGGATTCGTCGAAATTCCCGCGTTCCCGCGCGACAGCGTTCCCGCGGACGCCGGCGTTCCCGCGGAAATTCTGCGCAGCGCCGCGGACGGGCTGAACGAAACGCTTTGGCGCACGGACGCGATTCCCGCCGGCGACGCGGTCTACGTGCTCGTCTTCCGCGGCACGCAGCCCTCGCGCGTTCCCGCGTTCGAGGAAGTGCGCGACGAGGTCGTTTCCGCCTGGGCCGCGGCGGACCGCGAAGTTCAGTTCGCCGAAACGGCGACCGCGAAAGGCGAGGAGCTGAAGAAGGCGCTCGCGGGCGGCGAGAATTTCGCGCAGGCGGCGGCGCGTCTCGGATTTTCCGTTTCCGAGCCGCCCGCGTTCACGGTGCAGGGCGTTCCCGCGGCGTTCGCCGGCGTCGACGTCGTCGGCATGCTTAAGACCGTTCCCGTCGGAGAACTCTCCTCGATGTTCCGCGTCGGCGAAAAAGCCGTCTTCGCGAAAGTCGTCGCGAAAGACGTTCCCGCGACGGACGAAAAAAGCGCGGATTTCGCGGGCGTTCGGCAAATGCTCGACAATCAGACGTCGTGGCAGACGCTGCAGATGCAGCTGGTCTCCGAATTTTCCGAGTTGTGCCGCGAAAGCGGAATTTCCTTCGACGCGCAGGAGTGAGAAAAATCCCCGCAGCGTTCCCGCAGCAAGGCTTTCGCGAAAAATGACGACGGAAAACAGACCGCTCGCCGTCGGGCTGGGCGAAGTGCTTTGGGACGTTTTCCCCGACGGGAAGCGGCTCGGCGGCGCTCCTGCAAATTTCGCATGGCATGCGGCGCAGCAAGGCTGCCGCGCCTGCGTCGTCTCCGCCGTCGGCGACGACGCGCTCGGGCGGGAAATCGAAAGCGCGCTCGCCGGGAGAAACCTTCCCGCCGTGCTCCCGCGCCTTCTGCAGCCCACGGGAACGGTGCGCATCGAGCTGGACGAATCCGGTTCGGCGACGTATCGCTTCGCGGAGAACTGCGCCTGGGACAATTTGCCGTTTTCTCCCGAGACGGAACGCGTCGCCCGCAGCGCGGACGCGGTGTGCTTCGGTACGCTTGCGCAGCGCGGCGCACGTTCCCGCGAGACGATTGAGCGTTTTCTCGACCGCGTTCCCGCCGGCGCGCTGCGCGTGTTCGACGTCAATCTGCGGCTGAATTTTTTCACGGACGAAATTCTGCGCGCCTCGCTCGCGCGCTGTTCGATTCTGAAACTCAACGAGGACGAGGCGCCCGTCGTCTCCGCGCTTCTCGGCGCGGACGCGCGCTGTTCCCGCGAAACGCTTTTCGCGGCGCTTTTTGAAAATTTCCCGACGCTGGAAATCGTCGTCGAAACGCTCGGGAAAGCCGGGAGCGCCGTCGCGACGCGCGGCGGCGTCCGCTCGGAAGTTCCCGCGGATCCGCGCGTCCGCGTCGTCGACACGGTCGGCGCGGGCGATTCCTTCACGGCGTGCTTCGTCGCGTGTCTGCTTTTCGGGAAAACTCCGGAAGAGGCGCATCGGCGCGCGGCGGCGACGGCGGATTTCGTCTGCTCCCGCTCGGGAGCGATGCCGGAAATTCCGCGGGAACTGCGTTGTCTCGCGGACTGAGGCCGCGGGAACGGCACGCTTTTTTTCAGAATTTCACCTTGATGGAAATGCCGGCGGAGTCGGTCTGCGGATCGCGGTCTTCGGTCGCGCTTTCCATCGTGCGCGTCCGGCGGACGTCGAAATTCAGCTCCGCGTCGGGCGAGAGCAGGAAAGAAAAGCCGAAACCGCCGCCGACGCCGTAATAGCGCGCGTAGTCGGAAAGGCTTTCGGGGGCAAGGACCTCGTCTCCGAGCGTCAGCGTGGAAACGAAGTAGAATTTTGCCCGCGGGGAAAATTCCAGCGGTACGCGCGCGTCGATCCAGAGGCGATTGTCGCGCTCGGCGGCGACGGCGTCGTCGGGCAAGTATTCGCGTCCGCCGCCGTAGCGTCCGTAAATGTCGCCGTTTTCGAGATAGACGATCGCGTCGGAATCGCCTTCCCGCCGGGATTCGAGACGGACGCTTCCGGCGGGAACGGGAAGGGCGGCTTTTTCCCCGCCGCCGCGTTTTTTCGAGGCGGGAACGCTTGCACCGACGCCGAGGCTTTCAGGCGAAAGAAGCGTCGCGGAGGCGGAACTTTCCTGCGCCTTTTCCGCGTTCCCGTTCGAGACGCGCGGCGCGACGGGGACGAGAAGCGCGGCCGCCGTTCCCGCCGCGGCGCAGAAGAGCGCAGCCGCCGCAGGCGCGAGCACGCGTTCCCGCGGACGCGTCCGGGTGCCTCTGCGTCCTTTTTCTTCCATAGCTTTCTCCCTTTCAGGCTTTCAGCTTAAATAAAAACGCGCCGCCGAAAAAGATTTTTGTGCATGCGCGCGCCGAGAATCAGCGCGTTCAGCGCGAGTCCCGTCGCCAGCCCGATCCAGACGCCGACGCCGCCCAGCCCCAGCGGGAACGCCAGAATCAGCGCCGTCGGGCAGCCGACGATCCAATAGCTGACGAACGCCGCTCCCGCGATGACGCGGACGTCGCCCAAGCCGCGGAGCGCGCCGGCGGCGACGGTTTGAAACGCGTCGAAAATCATGTAGGCGGCGGTGGCGAGGAGAATGTTTTCCGCGAGCAGCGAAGCGGTTTCGCCGAGATTGAAAAGCGCGGGAATTTGCTGCCGGAAATAAATTTGAATCAAGGCGATGCCCCCCATCAGCGCCATCGTGAACAGCGCGGATCCGAAAAACACGGCGCGGATGCGCGGCAGATTCTTTTGTCCGAACGCTTCGCCGATGCGGATGGAAAGCGCCTGCGAGATGCCGAGCGGGCACATGTACACGAGCGAGGAAATCGTGATCGCCACCTGGTTCGCGGCGATGGAGGCTTCGCCGATCCAGCCCATGAAAAACGGCGAAACGATGAAAAGTCCCGCTTCGAAGAGAATGTGCAGCGAGCTGGGCAGCGCGATGCGCAGGTTCTCCCGGAGTTCCCGCAGCGTGAACCCGTCGCGGAATTCGCAGCGCAGCCGCTCGTGAAACGTGATGCCGAGAAACGAAAAAATGCGCGAGAACAGCGTTCCCGCCGCCGCGCCTTCCAGCCCCCAGTTCGGAAAAAAGAAAGCGCCGGTCATGAGCGCCCAGTTCAGGAAAATGTTCGCCAGCAGGCCGAGCGCGATCCACAGCAGAGAAATCCATTGCCCGCCGCTCGCGTCGCGGAACGATTTCACCGCCTGAAAGCCTGCCGCCGCGGGAACGGAAAGCGCGATGATGCAGGAAAAAATTTTCGCGTCCGCCGCCACGTTCTCCGGCTGTCCGAGCGCCGTCAGCCCGTCAAAAAGAGAAAAGGCGCACACGAGCGCCGCGCCGACGAGGGAAAATCCCAGGCAGACGAGCAGCCCGTGGCGCAGGACGCCGGGAACGGCGGCGTCTTTCCCCGCGCCGCGCGCCTGCGCCGTCAGCACGGGAATCGCCGAGCACAGTCCGACGACGACGACCTGCGGCACGTAGTTGACGTTGTTGGCGAGCGTCGCCGCCGCGAGCGCGTGTTCGCCCAGCATGTTGCCGACCATCAGCGTGTCGATCACGCCGAAAAGCCCTTGTCCGATCAGCCCGACCGCAATCGGGACGGACAGCCGAAACGTGTATTTCAACTCGCGGAAAATTTGAGCGAACATAGGAGGAAAACGCGAAGCGCGGCATCTTAGCCGCTGTTTTCGAAAGTTGGAAGTCCGGAATGTCGCGGCGCGTTCCTTTTGCCCGCGCTCCCGCGGCGGGAACGCGGTTTTTCCCGTCGCGCCGAAGAAAAACTTTGCGCGGCGGGGACGGCGGCGTTTTAT
>DVOG01000028.1 GCA_018713755.1 Candidatus Spyradosoma merdigallinarum
CTGCCGCGCCGCCGGCCGGCATTCCAAGGGGAACGTGATCGAACGCGCCGCAGCGTAGTAGTTCAGCGCCGCTTCCGTCGCCGCGCGCACGAGCGTCGCCATCGGCACGCCCGTCGCTTCTTCGAACTCGCGGACGCGGCTCATGAATTCGTCGTCCACGCGGATGCTCATCTGCGCTGTTTTTTTCGGCTTCACGCCCTCCATTGTCATGCAAATGCGGACAAAGCGAAACATAAAGGTTGAAACTTTTTGCCGCCTATGCAATGCTTTGCATTACAAAAAAAAAACGTTTCTTTCTTTTTTTAACTCCGGAGAAATCCATCATGAAATCCGAATCACGCATTCTTCTTTCCTGTCTTTTCGCGGCGCTCGCGTTCCCGTTCGCCGTTCCCGCGGACGCGGCGTTTTGGCGCGACGACGGCAAGCCGCGCGTCGTCCGCGAGGCGGAGCGCCGCGAGCGCGAGCGTCAGGACACCCAGTGGACGCCCGAGAACATCCGCGACAATCCCGAGCTCTTCCTGCGCGACGCCATCGGCGCCTGCGATTTGCTCAAAGACAAAATCGAGGCGCAGGACATCGCTTTCATTCTTCTCAAAAAAAGCGCGGCGCGCAAGGTCGACGACGCCGGGAGCATGATTCGGCGCTACACGAAATTTCTCGAGGAAGCGAAAAAACAATACAAGCTCGCGACGGCGGAGGGCGGCTCTTTTCCCGTCACGATCAACGGCTTTGAGCTGAACGAGGAAGAACTTTCCGACAAGGTGTCCGACGCGCTCGAGCGCGTCGAGCTTGCGGAAAAGCAGAAGGCGACGAATTCCGCCATCGTCAAGAAAGTCGGCATTCGGCAGGGCGTGCTCAAGAAGAAGAGCCGGGAACTGCGCTCCATCCGCCGCAAGCTCGTCCTGCAGCTCGAGCAGGTGAAGATGAATCAGGCGCTCGGCGAGATCGACGCGCTTTCCGAAGTGCTCGGCGCCATCAAGGACATGGCGATTGAGATTGACGAAGATCCGACGAAGCTCTCGCTCGACGACATCACGGAAGAAGACCCCGACAAGGCGCGCCGTCAATCCGCCGAAGACTTCCTCGAAAGCTGAACGCGTTCCCGCGCGCGCGAAACTTTCATCATGAAGGCGAATAAGCTTCGAATTTTGAAAACAGAACAGTTATGAATGCCGGACTTCAAAAAATACTTGCTGCGCTCGCGATTGCGGCGCTCCCGTTCATCGCGGGTTGCGTTTCCGAGGCGGAGCGGCAGCGCATCGCCGCCGAAAAAGCGGAACAGGCGCGCCTCGCCAAGCTCGAACAGGAACGCTTGGAGCGGGGGCGTCGGGAAAAGGCCGAGGCGGAGCGGCAGCGCGTCGCCGCCGAAAAAGCGGAACGGGAACGCCTCGCCAAGCTCGAACAGGAACGCCTGGAAAAGCAAGTGATACTTAATCGTCTTCAAAGCGAAATTTTTCCGGCGGAAGAGCGCCTTTCCGAGGAGGAGCGTTCCCGCGGTCGCGCTTTGCTGGACGCTTTCGGGGACGAGCATATGCCGGCGCTCGCCGAACGCTGCCGAGACGCGCGAAAAGCTTATCTTGAAGCAGAAGCGGGATTCAAAGCGCTCTCTGCCGTGCTTAAGAAGGATAATATTGATCCGAAGACGAACGACGTTTTCCAAACCGCCGGAAGGAACTATCTGAACAAGGCCGCGGATTATTGGCGATTGCGCTACAAGCTCACGGACTGTTATTCGCAGTTCAAAATCGGGGTCATCACGGCGGACGAGCTTGCCGCTCGGGACAAGGAGTTCGCGGAACAGTAACCTTCGAAAAAAATATCAGATTATGAAGACTCTTTTGAAAACCGTTTCGGCCGCTGCGCTTGCGGCGCTCTCCGTTCCCGCGTTCGCCGCGCCGGAGGAATATGAAGAATTCGCGCGGCAATACACGCCGGAATCGCAGGCGGTGTTCGAGCGCTTCCGCAAGGACTGCGCGGAGACGGAGAAGCTTCGCGCCTCGCTCGCCGAGGATTTGCGCGTGATGAATTGCCCCCTCCATGACGATGCCGGCTGGTGGGCGCTTTCCCGGAAGATTTCAGCGCTTGAAGCACGGGAATCGGAGTGGGCGGCTTTCATTCAAGATGCTTTTCTCAGGCACACGGCGGGGCTGACGGACGCGGAAAAACTGGGGAGTGCCGACGCGGAACTCGCCAAGAAAACCGTCGCTTGGGAGAACGGCACGCTGAAAAATCTGCTCAAAAATTCCTTCGAGGCTTTCGGCGTTCCCGCGGTCGTGAAGATTCCCGGAAAGCCCTACGCCTTCGGGGTGTTTGAGGTGACGCAGGCGCAATATCAGGCTGTGACGGGCGAAAATCCGTCGGAGTTCAAAGGCTCGAATCTTCCCGTGACGAACGTTTCTTGGTTTAATGTGCGCGCGTTCTGCGAGAAGCTGACGGAGCGGGAGCGCGCCTTGGGGCGTATTTCGGAGAATCAGAAATACCGCTTGCCGACTAAGGAAGAGTGGCAACACGCGTGCCGCGCGGGGACGACGACGAAATTCTACACGGGCGATTCGGAAGAAGATCTGGCCCGCGCCGCCTGGTATGAAGGGAACAGCGGCGGCAGACCGTGTCCCGTGGGCATGAAAGAGCCGAATGCGTTCGGCCTCTGCGATATGCACGGAAATGTGAGCGAACTACTTAACGTGGGGAGGGGACGAGCGGACTACTGGGTTCTCGGCGGCACTTATTTTGATTCAGCAGAAGACGAATTCAAGCGGTGTCAAGTTCCTGTGGAGCTGGGCTCATTCGGATACAGATACGCCAACGTCGGCTTCCGCGTCGTTCTGACTAACGTGCCGTGAAGTCAAATCGCCCCCGGCAAACCCTCTTGCTTTTCAATTCGGATAGCTTATGGACACATGCAATAAAAACGCATCTTTATCCTCGGAGGAGGAGAAGAAGCTTTCCTTGTTTCAAAAAGCGATTGAAGCTCGGAATTTTCACTATGAAAACTTCACGAAGTGGCAGACGTTTTTCTACGTAGCCGTCGGCTCCGTTCTTGTCGCTTACTGCGCGTTGCTGACCGGAAGACAGGACATTGCCGCGGAAAATACTGAAATATATTGCGTGCTGCTGAAACTGCTCCCGATAATCGGGTATGTTTTCAGTCTGATTTGGCTTTGCTCCAGCCGCGGCTACACGCTCTGGTGGAACAGCTACATGAGCCTCGTCAAATATTTCGAGCAGAAACACATTCTGAAAGACGACATGACTTTAGCCGTCTTCAATGTGGCGGACAGGCGAAGCTTCAGGCGCGAGAACTGCTTTGACTTGACTTCCGGGGCGAATTTTTCCACATCGCGGCTTTCCAACGCGATGGCTCTCGTTTCGACGCTCGCGTGGAGTTGGGTGTGCGTTTCTGTTCTTTGGGAAATGGGGCATTGGATGACGTTTGGTTCGGCTTGCGCGTTGACGTGGGGAGGGTCGCGGTGCGTGCGGATAGCCTTTTCTTCGGATTTATCCGGAATGCGCGACGTAAGATCCCACGCCCCGCTTTCCGTCAAAACCGAATGTTGCGTCAGCAAGGCAGTGAAGAAGTTATGCTTGAAATTTAAGGCAAGATTAAGATTCTTGTGCAGGAATCGCTTTCGTTTGGTTTGTAAAATAGTCCGATGCGTCTTTCGGATGCTTCTTTTCCCGGTTTTGATTGGAGCTTTGCTTGCCTTGCCGAATTTTTGTTCAAAAGAAGAGACCGTCGAAACGGTGAAGATTCCCGGAAAGACCTACGCCTTCGGGAAGTATGAGGTGACGCAGGCGCAATATCAGGCCGTGACGGGCGAAAATCCGTCGGAGTTCAAAGTCCCGAATCTTCCCGTGACGAACGTTTCTTGGGATGAAGCGCGCGAGTTCTGCAGGAAGCTGACGGAGCGGGAGCGCGCCTTAGGGCGCATTTCGGAGAATCAGGAATACCGCTTGCCGACTGCGGAGGAGTGGCAACACGCGTGCCGCGCGGGGACGACGACGAAATTCTACACGGGCGATTCGGAAGAAGATCTGGCCCGCGCCGCCTGGTATGAAGGGAACAGCGGCGGCAGACCGCACCCCGTGGGCTTGAAAGAGCCGAATGCGTTCGGCCTCTACGATATGCACGGAAACGTGGGCGAATGGATTCATAACAACAGCGCGTGGCACTTGTTTCTCGGCGGCACTTATTTTAATTCTGCAGAAGACGAATTCAAGCGGTGTCAAGTTCCTGTGGAGCTGGGCTCATTCGGATACAGATACGCCAACGTCGGCTTCCGCGTCGTTCTCGACGACGTCGAATGACGCGGCATGATTTCTGCGGAGCCGGCGGCGGCTCTTTTCGGGCGTTCCCGCGGGGTTCAACTTCGCGGGAACGCCGCGTCCGCGGCGGGCGTTCCCGGGCGCTGTCACATTTTTCCCGGCGGGAACGGCGCGCGGGAGCGCGCGGCGGGGCGGGCGGCGCGAGGCGTTTTCGCGCGCGCGGCCTGTATTCATGCGCGTTCCCGCGGATTTCCCGAAAATTGGCACGGCGTGTGCAGAAAAGAGAGGCACTCAGTTTTTCAACGCTTACACATTCAGAATATGAGCAAAGACAAAAAAGAAAAATGCTGCTGCAAAGACAGCTGCTGTTCCGTTAACGTCAAGCCGCTCGGCGACCGCGTTCTGCTGAAGCGCTGCGAATGCGCCGAAGAGGTCAAGGGCGGGATCATCATTCCCGACTCCGCGAAGGAAAAGCCGATGGAGGCGAAAGTCATCGCGCTGGGCACGGGGAAGATCGAGGACGGCAAGAAGCTCGACTTCAACGTCGAAGTCGGCGACAAGGTGCTGATCGGCAAATACTCCGGCACGGAAGTGAAGATCGACGACGAGACGTTCATCCTCGTCCGCGAGGACGAGATTCTCGCCGTGCTCGGCTGAGGGGCGCGTTTCCGCGGCTGAAAACGCAGCACGCTGATTCCATTCGAAAATTTCAACCAGAAAAGAGAGAAAACAAACCATGGCAAAAAAACAGATTCTTTTTGACGAAGCCGGACGGCGGAAAATTCTTTCCGGCGTTCAGACGCTCGCGAAAGCCGTCAAGATCACGCTCGGACCGAAGGGCCGCAACGTGATGATCGACAAGAAATACGGCGCGCCGAAGGTGACCAAGGACGGCGTCACCGTCGCGAAGGAAATCGAGCTTTCCGACGCGTTCGAAAACATGGGCGCGCAGATGGTGCGCGAAGTCGCTTCGAAGACCGCCGACAAAGCGGGCGACGGGACGACGACGGCGACCGTTCTCGCGGAAGCCATCTACAAGGAAGGGCTGAAGAGCGTTTCCTCCGGCGCGAACCCGATTTTCGTCAAGCGCGGGATCGACGCGGCGTGCGAAACGATCACGAAGGAACTCGCCGCCTCCGCCAAGAAAATCAAGAACAGCGACGAAATCAAGCAGGTTGCGACGGTTTCCGCGAACTGGGACGACTCGATCGGCTCGATCATCGCCGAAGCGATGGGCAAGGTCGGCAAGGACGGCACGATCACCGTCGAAGAAGCCAAGACGATCGAAACGACGCTCGACGTCGTCGAAGGCATGCAGTTCGACAAGGGCTATCTTTCCCCGTATTTCTGCACGAACGCGGAATCGCTCGAGTGCGTGCTCGACGATCCCTACATTCTGCTCTTCGAAAAGAAGATTTCCTCGATGAAGGATTTGCTCCCGATTCTGCAGGAAGTCGCCAAGGCGGGAAAACCGCTCGTCATCGTCGCTGAAGACGTGGACGGCGAAGCGCTCGCGACCCTCGTCGTGAACAAGATCCGCGGCACGATCAGCGTCTGCGCGGTCAAGGCGCCGGGCTTCGGCGACCGCCGCAAAGCGATGATGGAAGACATCGCGGTGCTCACGGGCGGGAAATTCATCACGGAAGATCTCGGCATCAAGCTCGAAAACATCACGATCGCGGATCTCGGCAAAGCGAAACGCGTCGTCGTCGACAAGGAAAACACGACGATCATCGAAGGCGCGGGCAAGTCCTCCGACATCCAGGGCCGCGTCAAGCTGATCCGCCGCCAGATCGAGGAAACCACGTCGGACTACGACCGCGAAAAGCTGCAGGAACGCCTCGCGAAGCTCGCGGGCGGCGTCGCCGTCATCAAAGTCGGCGCGGCTTCCGAAGCTGAGCTCAAGGAAAAGAAAGACCGCGTCGACGACGCGCTGCACGCCACGCGCGCGGCCGTCGAAGAAGGCATCGTTCCCGGCGGCGGCGTCGCGCTGCTGCGCACGGCGAAGGCGCTGGACAAGCTGATCGAAACGCTGGACAGCGACGTCCGCACGGGCGCGAAAATCGTCCGCCGCGCGATCGAAGAGCCGCTGCGCACGCTCTGCGAAAACGCCGGCGTCGAAGGCTCGCTCATCGTCAAGGAAGTGCTCGCGAACAAGGGCAACTTCGGCTACAACGTCGCGACGGACAAATACGAGGATCTCGTCGCCGCCGGCGTCGTCGATCCCGCGAAGGTCACGCGCACGGCGATCGTCTCCGCGACCTCAGTCGCTTCGATGCTGCTTACGACGGAATGCCTCATCACGGACGTTCCCGAAGAGCCGAAGGCCGCTCCCGCGATGCCGGACGGCGGCATGGGCGGCATGTACTGAGCCGCATCGCTCCCGGCGCGGAAGGTCTCCCGGAACGGAATCCGGGGGCTTTTCCGATCGCCGAAAAAACAAAAACGCGTTCCCGCACGGGAGCGCGTTTTTGTTTGCGCTCGTTTCGATTCGGCGTTCCCGCGCGGGAACGCGCCGGGCGTTTTCGGAATGTTCGTTTGACTTCGCGCGGCCGCGCGTGCATCATGCTTCGCGTTTTACCCCCTCGAAAAGTCCGTTCCCAACACCCCAGCCATGTCTGAAGAAAACGTCGCTTCCTCCGCGCAATCCGGCAAATCCGCGCCGCTCATCGGCAAAGGGCTTCTGTTGCCCTTCTTGTTCATCGTGCTGCTGTTTCCCCTGTGGGGATTCGCGAACGACATCACGAACCCGATGGTCGCCGCGTTCAAGAACATCCTGCTGATTTCGAATTTCGAGAGCTCGCTCGTGCAGTCGGCGTTCTACGGCGGCTACGCGCTGATGGCCGTTCCCGCGGCGATTTTCATCAAAAGGTTTTCCTACAAGGCGGGCGTGCTGATCGGGCTGGCGCTTTACGCGCTGGGGTGCCTGCTGTTCATTCCCTCGGCGTGGACGGTCGCGTTCGTGCCGTTTCTGCTCGCGTATCTCATCATGACTTGCGGGCTTTCGTTTCTCGAGACGACGGCGAATCCCTACATTCTTTCGCTGGGGTCCGAGGAAACGGCGACGCGGCGGCTGAATTTCGCGCAGTCGTTCAATCCGATGGGGTCGATCGTCGGCATGTTCGTCGCGAGCATGTGCATTCTCGTCAATCTCAGCCCGGAAACGGAAAACGCGCGGCGTCTCCGCGAAGGCGTGCTCGAAAACGACGCGACGATCACCGCGCAGTTCGCGGCGCAGCAGGCGGACATCGCCGCGGGAATGGCCGCGCTGACGGCCGACGGCGACTGGCGCGCCAACCGCAAAGTGATGAAGCGCCTTTCCGACCGCTCGACAATTTTGGCGAACAACCTGGATCTTCTCTCCGACCCGAAATACGCGAAGGCGCAGGAAGTTTCCGCCGCCATCGCCGCGCAGCCGACGCGCAACAAGTTCGCCGAAGCCGCCGTCGGCGTGGCGGAAGTGCTGCAGCTGCGCGAAAAGACGCCGCCGACGCCGGCGGAAACGCTGCGGGAGCGCGAATTTTACGGCGCGGACGGATTGGAGCTCGCGCTGCTGCTCGGCAAGGAACAGGCGGGAACGCCGTTTTCGGCGGAAAATTTCGCCGCGCGCTTTCTGCTCGCGGAAACGGCGAAGGACGCGCGCGCTGTTTCCGACAAGCTCGACGACGCCTATTGGCACCACAAAGAAGCTTCGCTCGATCCCGCGGCGGTGCGCGCCGAACTCGAGCGCATCGCCGAAAACATCGCCGTCGCGCACCGCGTTTTCGCGGAAACGCCGGCGTCCGCCTTGGACGGCGGGAACTACGTCGCCGAGACGAAAAAGATTTTCGACGGCATTCAGAAGCAGGACTTGGACACGGTTGTGCTGCCTTACGCGCTGATGGGCGGCGTGCTGCTGTTCGTGTTCGCGCTTTTCGCGTGGAAGCTTCCCGCCTCGAGCGGCGCGTCCGAGGGCGGCAGCGAAGTCCACTTTTTCGCCACGCTGAAGCGGCTGCTGAAAAACGCGCGCTACATTGAAGGCGTCGTCGCGCAGCTTTTCTACGTCGGCGTGCAGATCATGGTCTGGACGTTCATCATCCAATACGCGGAGGCGACGCTCGGGCTTTCGAAGGCGACGGCGCAGAACTGCAACATTCTCGCGATGGTGATTTTCGTCTCGAGCCGCTTCGTCTGCACGTTCTTCCTGCGCTACGTGAACGCGGGCATTCTGCTTTTCGCGCTCGCCGTCGGCGGGGGCGCGCTCGTGATGGGCACGATTTGGTGCGAAGGCTACCTCGGGCTCTACTGCCTGATCGGCGTGTCCGCCTGCATGTCGCTCATGTTCCCGACGATTTACGGAATCGCGCTCGGCGGGCTCGGCGACGACGCGAAACTCGGCTCCGCCGGGCTGATCATGGCGATCGGCGGCGGCTGCCTGATGCCGCCGCTGCAGGGCTTCATCATCGACATGCCGCCGTTCGAGCTTTGGGGCGGGATTGAGCTCGCCTCCGTGCGCGCGTCGTTCATCCTGCCGTTCATCTGCTTCGTCGTCATCGCGCTTTACGGGCTGCGCAGCATCCCGGAACTGGCGCGGCGCCGCGGAAAGGCCGCGTCCTGACGCTTTTTCCTGCGCGGGAACGCGAAGATTCATCCGAAACTTTTTTTCAAATCCGGAACATTATGAAATACGATACACTCCCGACCATCGGAATTCGTCCGACGATTGACGGCCGCCGCCTCGGCGTCCGCGAATCGCTGGAAGAACAGACCATGAACATGGCGAAAGCCGCCGCCGCGCTCATCGAAGCGAACGTGAAGCACGCGAACGGCCAGCCGGTGAAATGCGTCATTGCCGACACCTGCATCGGCGGTCCCG
>DVOG01000029.1 GCA_018713755.1 Candidatus Spyradosoma merdigallinarum
TCCCGCGCGATAATGCCCCGCGTTATGGACTTGTTTTCTCTTCGAGAGGAATACACGCACGGAGGCTTGGAGCGCGAGGACCTCGACGAAAATCCTTTCGCGCAGTTTCGCCGCTGGTTCGATCAGGCGTGCGCCGCGAAGCTCGTCGAACCGAACGCGATGACGGTCTGCACGGCGGGAGCGGACGGGCGGCCGTCCGCGCGCACCGTTCTGCTCAAGGCCTACGACGAGCGCGGCTTCGTCTTTTTCACCAACTACACGGGGCGCAAGGCGCGGCAGATTGAAGAGAATCCTTTCGCGGCGCTGCTGTTCCCGTGGGTCGCGCTGGAGCGGCAAGTCGAAGTCGAAGGCCGCGTCGAAAAGATTTCCGCCGCCGAGTCGCTGCGGTATTTCCTGAGCCGGCCTTTCGGCAGTCAGCTCGGCGCGTGGGTTTCGCACCAGAGCACGGTCATTTCCTCGCGTTCGATTTTGCTGAAAAAGCTCGACGAGATGAAACGCCGCTTCTCCGAGGGAAAAGTTCCTCTGCCGGATTTTTGGGGCGGATTCCGCGTCGTTCCCGTGCGCATCGAGTTCTGGCAGGGCCGCCCGAACCGCCTGCACGACCGCTTCTGCTACACGCGCGAAGACGAAAAAAGCGCGTCGTGGAAAATCGAGCGTCTCGCGCCGTAAAGGAAAACGAAATCCTTCCCGTGAAACTCTTTTTCCCGATTTCTTTTCTCGCCGCCGTCGCCGTCCTTTCCGGATGCGCGGGCTACGAAGACGACGCGCAGAAGCTGCGCGCGGAGTGGGCGCGCGGGAACTTCGCCGCCGCCGCCGCCGTCGCGGGAACGGCGCTCGAAGAGTCCGACGGGAACGACCGTCTGCTGTGGCAGATGGAACGCGCTTCGACGCTGCGCGCGCTCGGGAACGCCGAGGAGGCGTCCTCCGCTTTCGAGGCGGCGGCGGGAACGCTCGCGCATTGGAACGAAACGCCGGAAATTCTGCTTTCGCGCGAAGCGCTCGCGGGGCTGACGAATCTTTCCGCGCTCCCGTATCGCGGGCGCAGCAGCGATGCCGTCATGCTGCACGCGTATCGCGCGCTGAGCTTTCTCGAAGCGGGAAATTCCGATTCCGCGCGCGTCGCGCTCAACGCCGCGTACCGGGCGCAGCGCGACGCCGTCGAGCGCAACGCGGAAAACATCGAGAACGCACGGAAGGAAGCGCGGGAAAACGCCGTCGACGTTCCCGCGATGCTCGAATCGAGCGGGCTGGACAAGCAGCTCGCGCAGCAGGAAAAAGACCTCGCCGGCGTGCGCGTGCTCGCGGACTACGTCAATCCGTTCGCGACGTGGCTGCACGGCGTTTATTTTCTTCACGCGGGAACGGACGGCGCCGACGCCGAGCGCGCGCGCGTCTCGCTTTCCCGCGTCGCGGCGATGTATCCGAAAAACGAATACGTCGCCGCGGATCTGGAGCTCGCTTCGCGCGGCGTTCCCGCGCGGGACGAGGCGCTGACTTACGTCGTCTTCGAAAGCGGGCTCGCGCCGATTCTCGGAACGGTTCGGACGGACACGATGCTGCCGATTCCGATCGGGAGCGGAAACGTCACGCTGATGCCGGTGAGCATCGCTTTGCCGAAGCTCGTGCTTTCGGACGCGCGGAAATACTGGGGCGTTTTCCCGCTCGTTTCCGGGCAGTACTCGCAGGGCTCCGCCGAACCCGCGCCCGTTCCCGCGCTGTCCGCGAACGGCGCGCCCGCGCTCGAAGTCTGCGACATGAACAGCGTCGTGCGGACGGAGTTCGACAACGCGTTCCCGTCGGTGCTCGTGCGCACGATTGTTCCCGCCGTGCTCAAATCCGCGGCTTCCGCCGCCGCGAACGCCGCTGCGCTCGAATACGCGCGCCGCGACGGGAGCGCCGGCAGCGCCATCGTCGCGCTCGCGACCATCGCCGCGAGCAGCGTCTACACCTACGCGTCTTCCGGAGCGGACGTGCGCTGCTGGCAGACGCTCCCGCAGAACTTCTCCGTCGCGCGCGTCAAGACGCCCGCGTCGCGCCGCGTTTCCGTCCGCGTCGGCGGCCGTTCCCGCGACGTCGCGCTTCTTCCCGGGAAAGTCAATCTCGTCTGCGTGAAAACGACGAGCGAGGGCGGACCGCTCGTCGTCACGCAGTCCGTTTTGCGGGAATGAAGCGCGTTCCCGTCGCTTTTCCGCGCTTCACACGGAAAGAAATTCGGCTATAATGCGCGGGAACCGAAAAAGGAATTGCCATGCCGAAAAAAATACTGAAGAAAACTTCCGCCGTTCTCGGCGCTTTCGCCGTCTGCGCTCTCGCCGCTTGCGCGCCGTCCGTCAACACCGTCGAAAACGCGGATGCCGGCGCGAACAAATCCCTCATGCAGGACAAACGCGTCATCACGGACTGGGGGACGGAAGATTTCGCGGACATCATCGAAATCCGCGCGGGAACGACGGCGGACGGGCAGAATCTGCGCGTGCAGATTGAAATCGAGAACTCGGACAACGACGACGTCGGACGCCTTTCCTACCGCGTCGAATGGTTCGACGCGCAGGGGCTGAAAATCGAAATTCCGTCGGCGTGGATTCCGCTCGCCGTTCAGCCGCGCAAGCGCGAGACGATCACGCTCGTCGCCCCCGTTCCCGCCGCGCGCGATTTCCGCGTTTCGTTCAAGCGCAGCGAATGAGCGCGCGTTCCCGCGGACATTTTTCCTTTCAGAAACACAAAACAAAAAGACGTCATGAAAAAACAGATACGGATTCTTTCGGCGGGAACGCTCGCCGTTTTCTCGGTCGCGCTCGCCGCCGGATGCGCGGCGGACAAAGCCCGCTACGTCGAGGCGGGCGGTCCCGAAACGGTCGTTTCGCTCAACCAGGTCGACATTCAGGATTTCCAGACGGCGACGGACGCGCTCGTCGCCGACATGCTGCTTTGGGACGCGTTTTCGGGAACGAAGAAGCCCGTCGTCGCGCTCAGCCGCGTCGTCAACGACACGACGGACAATTTCAACACGGACTTGCTCACGAACAAGGTGCAGGAATCGATTCTGAAAAGCCGCAAGGCCGTCGTTTCGATGTCGATGAGCGTCGACCGCGGCGCGGACGTCGTGCGCCAGGACGCCGCCGCGCTCGGCGCCGCGCAGACGGTCGTTCCCGACCTGACGCTTTCCGGGAAGATTTCCGAAGTCGCGGCGCGCGCGGGATCGACGAAGCAGGTGTCGTACGTTTTCTCGCTGCGCCTCGTCGACGTGAAGACCGGCAACGTCGTTTGGATGGGCGAAAAGACGCTGACCAAGCAGGGCGAGAAAAACGCCGTCGGCTGGTGAGTTTTTTTCTTTTTCGCGATGAGGCTGAACGATTCGCTCCTGCGGGGCATTTCCGCTGTCGTCTTCGATTTCGGCGGCGTCGTCATGGACGTGGATTTGTCGCGGACGGTCGAAGCGTTCGCGCGGCTCGGCGTGAAAAATCTCTCGGCGGCGGAAACGCAGGTCGGCTCGGGAACGTTTTTCGAAGCGAACGAGCGCGGCGATTTCGCTCCGGGAGAATTTTGGACGAAACTGCGGGAACGTGCTCCGGAGCTTGCTTCGCGCACGGACGCGGAACTGCACGCCGCCTGGGACGCGCTTCTGGGCGACTTTGATCCCGCGCGCATCGCGCTGCTGCGCGAACTGCGTTCCCGCTGTCGGATTTTTCTGCTGAGCAACACGAATCCGCAGCATCGCGAAACGATTCTGCGGCGCTTTTCCGAGCAGATCGGCGGCGACATGAACGCGCTCTTCGAGCAGGCGTTTTATTCCGATTTGCTCCGCTGCGTGAAGCCGAATCGCGAAATTTACGAGAAGGTCGAAAAGCTCGCGGGGCTTGTTCCCGCGGAAACGCTTTTCATCGACGACAAGGAGGAAAACGTCGCCGCCGCGCGGGAATGCGGCTGGCGCGCGCATCGTCTCGATCCCGCGAAAGAAACGATTCTCGATTTGTTCCGCGCCTGAACTCGACGCGGGAGCGTCCGATTTTCGCGCAGGGAAGCGCGCTCAGTTGATTTTTTCGCTGAGCGCGCTTTTTTCTTCGACTTTGATTTCCCGCGAGACGAAATTGGAAAAATGAACGCCGGAATTTTCCCAGAATTTCGCCTTCCCGCGAATCAGCTCGACCGCGGCGTCCGTGAGCTTGTCCTCGGTCTCGGCGTTTCGGACGGCGGCGGAAATTTCCGCCAAATCGCGTTTCCAGCGTTCCCGCGCCGCGTCGGAAAGCGAGACGTCGATGACCACGCGTTCGCCCGGCTTCGCGATTTTGACGACGCGGCGCACGGGCAGAATGTCGCGGTGCGACGCGCTGATCAGAACCGGGCGGTTCAGCGGGAGCGCGACGCGCGTCGGCGAGCCGTCCGCGTTCAGCCGGACGTCGACGCCGCCGATTTTCAGCGCAACGCCCGGAAGCGTCGCGTTCCCGCGCGTTTCCGCGACGGAATACGCGCCGTCCGCGTTTTTCTTCAGCAGCGGGAACGTCATCGCTTCGAGCGCGCAGACGATTTCCGCTTCCGCGGTCGGCGCGGCGTCGCCGGAAAGGACGATTTTCTTCTCCGCGATTTTTTCTGCGAGCGCCGCCGCGAGCTCGTCCGTCGCGTCAAGCGCGAGCATTTCGCGTTGGGCGTCGCCGAAAACCGGCGCGGAGAAAATTTTTGAGCCGCGTCCGGCGTCGACGACGTCGCCCGTTCCCGCGACCAGGGAATACGCGACGTTCTGCCGCGCGTAAATCGTTCCTGCGCGCTGAAATTCGAGCGTCGGCGAAATCTGCAAAATCAGCGCGTAGTCCGCGCCCGCGAGCGAAGCGGCGTCCGCCGGCGAAAGTCCGGAAAAGAGCGAATCCCCGGCGACGCGCTCCGCGGTTTCTTCTCCTGCGAGAAAATCCGGCGTCCGCACGGGAACGCCGACGGCGGCGAGCTGCGCGGCGACGCTCGACGCCAGCGTTGTTCCCGCGCTTTCCGGCAGCTTCGCTTCGGAAGCGCCGCGGACGAGGAGGAGCACGGCCGGCGGCGCTTTTTTCGCGGCGGAGGGCGCTGCCGCGGCGTTCGGATTCGTTGCCGTTTCCTGCGCGTCCGCGGGAACGCCCGCGAAGCAGCTCAGCGCGCAGGCGGCGAGAACAGTTCGGAGTAGAAAATTCTTTTTCATCGCGGGGAAATTCTGTTTTCCCCCGCTCGGCTTTGCAAGCGCCGTTTCCCGCGGCGCGGGAGCGTCATCCTTTTTGCGCGTCGCAGAATTTCGTGCACAGGTGAAGTCCAGCCATGCGCACGGCGACGCCGTTGGTCACTTGGCGCAAAATGACGGAGCGCGGGCCGTCGGCGATTTCGCTTTCGAGTTCGACGCCGCGGTTGATCGGGCCGGGGTGCATGATAATCGCGCCGGGCTTCATCAGCGCGAGGCGTTCCCGGTTCAGTCCGAAAAACGCCGTGTATTCTCCGAGCGAGGGGAAATGCGTCGTCGTCTGCCGTTCGTGCTGGATGCGCAGGAGCATCACGGCGTCCGCTTCGGAGAGCGCGTCCTCCATGTTGTGCGCGATGCGCACTCCCGGGAACGCGAGGAATTCTTCGGGAACGAGCGTCGTCGGGCCCGCGAGCGTGACTTCGACGCCGAGCTTGGTCAGGCAGTGAATGTTCGAGCGCGCGACGCGGGAGAAAAGAATGTCGCCGAGGATGGTGACTTTTTTCCCGCTCAAATCGCGGCCGAAATGTTCCCGCAGCGTGAATGCGTCGAGCAGCGCCTGCGTCGGGTGCGCGTGCGCGCCGTCGCCGGCGTTGATGACGGGAACGTCGAGCACTTTTGAAAGATACGACGCCGCTCCCGCCGCCGAGTGGCGCATGATGACCATGTCCGCCATCAGCGAGCGGATGTTCATCGCGGTGTCGCGGAGCGTTTCGCCTTTGGTGCGGGAGGAGGTCGTTTCGTTGAGCGAAAGAATGTCCGCGCCGAGACGCCGCGCGGAAACTTCGAACGCGGAGCGCGTGCGCGTGCTCGGCTCGAAGAAGAACATCGCGACGGTGCGGTTTTTCAGCGTGTCGAATTTTTCGCGGCCGCCGAACGAGGCCTTGAAGATTTCCGCCTGCGCGAAAAGCGTTTCGAGCTCGTCGCGCGAAAGCGGCTCGACGGCGATGAGATCCTTGCGGTTCCAAACGGTGGGTTTCGACATAAAAAGATTCAGGCGAAAAAAAAGTGTTGCGGAGAGCGGGAACGCCCCGCTCCAAAAAGAGGATTTTTGACGAATTGCGCGGGCGCGGCAACAGGAAAAAATCCGCGGCGCGCAAATCGTTTCCGCACGGGAGAACCGCCCGGTTCGCGGGAACGCGCGTTTTTATTTCTTGCGTTTTGGCGTTTAAAAATAGAGCCTTTCGGCGCGATGCCGAAGTTCCGGACAGTCTGTCTTTCGAATGCGTTTCCGCCCGATTCCCGCTGCGGAGCGTTCGCGGCGGCGGCGGACGCGATGCTCGGGAACGTCGCGCGTTCCCGCGGCTGGCTGCTGCGGCGCTTTTGCGGCGCGTTCGAAGGCGGCGTTCCCGCGGAGGATTTTTTTCCGGAGCTTTCGCGCATGGACGGCGACTCCGCCGACGCGCGGCTTTGGCGGGGCTACCGGCGGCTGTCGTCGCGCTCCGTCGCCGTCGCGGCGGACGTCTCGAAGGCGGCGCGGCGCGGGGACGCGTTTCTGATTCTGAATCCGCGCGGGCTTTCCGTGCAGGAGTGGGGGCTGGCGCTGACGCAGGCGCGGACGCCGATCCCGTGGGCGGATTCCGACTGGCCGCGCAATTATCCGGCGTGCGATCCGTTCTGGACGTTCGCGCTGCGGCACCGGCATTCTTTTTTTCCGCCGACGCTCATCGCCGCGGCGCTGGTGCGTTCGCTTTACGGGGAAAGTTCTCCCGCCGCCGAAAATTTCTGCGGCGTGCGCGCGGCGATTTTCGCGTCGGAATCGCTGCGGGAACGCAACGCCGCGGCGTTCCCGAACCTGGAGCGCTCCGCCGTGATCGCTCCGGCGGTGGACGGCGCGCTTTTTCCCTTTGAAGAAACGTCCGCTGAGCGTTCCCGCGTTTGGGGATGGGACGGCGGATTTTCGGAAAGCTCCGGCGTGCTGACGGCGCTCGACGCGTTCGCGCACCAGGCGGAAAAAACTCCGTCGCTGCGGCTGCTGATCGCCGGCGACGCGGGAACGGCGGACGCCGCCGCGCTGCGAGCGAGAATTGCGGGCGTTCCCGGGCTCGCGGAGCGGATTTCGTTTCTCGGCGCGGTTCCGCGGGAACGCCTCGCGGAGGATTTTTTCCGGCGAATCGGGCTCTACGTCTTCATCCCGAAAGACGAAAGCGCGTTCCCGCTGGAAGCGGCGGCGGCGATGTCCTGCGGCTGTCTCGTCTTGGGCGCGATGACGGAGGAGCTGAAGAACCTTGTTCCTGCGGATTATCTGCCGCTGCTTTTCAACGCGCGCGCTCCGGAAACGGCGCGCCTCGTGGCGGAGACGGCGGCGCGGACTTCGCCGGAAGAATGGGCGCTGGCGGCGGCAGACTGCGCGGCGCGCGTGCAGGAAAAATGCTCTCCTTCGCGCACGGAAGCGGCGCTCGCGGACTTCGTCGAAGCGGCGGCGGGATCGCCCGGCGCGGGAACGGAATGATTTCTTTTTTTCTCGAGAGCGGAAACGGAAATATTTTCCGCGCGGTTGATTTCGTCGGGGAAAAACCTGTAAAATCGGGCGCGATGAAAAAAGAAGATACCCCGAAACAGGAAGAGGAACGCGCCGATGCGCGCCCGCCGTTCAGACACGTCAAAGCCTACGAAAATCTGGATTTTCTGAACAGCCCGGTCGCGCGCACGATTCGCGTTCACTGCGAAATGCTCGAGCCGTATTACCGGCTTTACCCGTATTCCATCCGCAAGACGATCGTGTTTTTCGGATCGGCGCGCACGTTGCCGAAAGCGGATGCGGAAGAGGCGCTTGAGCGGGAACGGCGCAAAGTCGCCGAGCTCCCGCTCACGGAGGCGGAGCGGAAGCTGCGCATCGCCGTCGCCGAACGCAACGTCGCCAACGCGCATTATTACGAGGAGGCGCGGAAACTTGCGCGCGATTTGACGCAGTGGAGCAAGGAATACTTCAGCAAGCCGGGCGACCGCTACTACATTTGCTCCGGCGGCGGTCCCGGCATCATGGAAGCGGCGAACCGCGGCGCGTTCGAGGCGGGCGGGAAGTCGCTGGGGCTCGGCATCAGCCTGCCTTTCGAGCAGCACCCGAACCCGTTCATCACGCCCGAGCTGGATTTCGAGTTCCGCTACTTCTTCATCCGAAAATATTGGTTTTTGTATTTGGCGCATGCGCTGATCGCCTTCCCGGGAGGCTACGGCACGATGGACGAGCTGTTCGAGATGCTGACGCTGATTCAGACGCGAAAGACGCCGAAAAAAATTCCCATCGTGCTTTTCGGGCGGGAATTTTGGGAAAAGCTCATCAATTTCGAGGTGTTCGTCGAACTCGGCTACATCAGCCCGGAGGACTTGTCGCTGTTCCGCTATTTCGACAAGGCGGAAGAGGCGCGGGAATACATCATCCGCGAAGTCACGACGGGCATGGTCGAAGACGAGAAAATTCCCGGGAACATCGGTTCCGAAGACGCGCTGCATCCGCACCATTTGGATTTGCGGCGGACGCACGGCGGCATGCGAAAGAACATCTGAGCGTTTCGCGCGTTCCCGCGGTTCGTTCCCGCAACCTCGCGGGCGCGGGAAAGCACGCGGCGCGTTTCCGTGCCGGCGAAAAAAAAAAAGAGCGTTCCCGCGCGGGAACGCCCTTTTCGTTTTGTTGGTTGTTGTCTGTCGATCGGTTTCTTTGCCTTCGGGATCATCAGAACACCGCCTGCAGCTGGAGACGGAACGAATTCGCGTATTCGTCTTTCGCGCCGCCGTCGAAGGTCGTGTATTCGTAGCCCGCGGAAACCTTGATGTTCTTGTTCACGTAGTAGTTCGCGCCGATGTATGCGCCGAACGCGGTGTCGTGATCGGACGTGCCTTTCGGAACGTTCTGGAGAAGGTTCGGACCGAGGTCTTTGTTGTCTCCGACGTCGACGTAGGAGAGGCGGACGACGGGCTCGAGGTCGTTGTCGAAGCGATAGGCGATCGTCGCGTTTCCGCCCCAAACCGAGTCTTTCGGCCCGCGGCGATTTCCGGCGGCGTCTTTTTCTTCGTCGCCGTCCGCGTAGATGACGTCGAGGATGCCCGTGAAGCCGCCCGCCGTCACTTTGACGTAGGGTTCAAGGCCCCAGACGAGACCGGCGGGAACGTTGGCTTCATACGTGTTGAAGACGCCGTTGGTTTCTTCGTCGTTCCCGGGATTGAGCGCGCCGTTGATGCCGATTTCAGTCTTCACGTCGCCGGACTTGATCGTGTAGGCGAGCGTGCCGAAGAAGGCGACGCCGCTGTTCGCGTCGGACTCGAAATCTTCGCTGTACTGGTTAGCGACGGCGAGCGTGTATTTGAAGTCGGAGAACTTGCCGTCCCACCAAATTCCGCCGTGGCGTCCCGTCAGGCTCGCGAAGTAGCTGCCTTTCGTGAGGTAGCGCGTGGCGATGCCGTGTTCGATCGCGAGCGCGGTTTTCGAGGAAGAGTATTCTTCCATCGCGAAGGCGGTCTTCTGGTAGCCCGCGGTCAGCTTGCCGTATTCGGACGTGTAGGAGATAATCGCCTTGTCGACGAACGCGCCGTCGAGCTTTCCGCCGTCCTTGCCGCCGTCGATTTCGAAGCCGACTTCAGCGGACCAGTTTTCGCCGATTTTCCCTTTCGCGGAAATCGCGGCGCGGCGGATGGAGAAGCCGGAGTTCGCGTCGCCGGAGTTGTTCTTCGAATCCGAGTAGTAGTACTGCGCCTGAGCGTAACCGGAGACCGTGATGGTCGCCTTGTCGTTCAGCGTGACCTTGATGCCTTCCGCCTGTTTCGAGGCGGCCGGCGCGCCCGCGGGAGCGGACTGAGCGTTCAGCGCGAACGGGGCGAGAGCCGCGGCCGCAGTTATGAGCGTGATGTTGTTGATCTTCATAATCAGTTTTTGAATTTAAGTTCGCGTAGTCTGAACTTTTTCCGTTAGGGGATGATGCGGCCGGAATTAGATTTTCGTTAAAAAAAAAAAAACGGAAAACCGCGGGAACGCGGCGCTTTCCCGCGCGCCGGCGGGAACGGCTTCGCGCGAATGCGCGTTTGACTTTTGGCGAGGAAAGCCCAATTTTTATCCTTTATCATTTCTTATTCGCTGATGCCGGAAATTCTGAAAATGGTGCTGGAGGCGGCCGTCGTCGTTTTCCTTGTTTTTGCGAACGGCTTTTTCGTCGCCGCGGAATTCGCGCTCGTCAAAGTGCGCACGAGTCAACTGTATCCGCTGGAAAAGGACGGCGGCATCCGCGTGCGCTCGGCGATTCACGCGACGGAGCATTTGGACGCGGTGCTTTCGGCGACGCAGCTGGGCATCACGCTCGCGTCGCTGGCGCTGGGCTGGGTCGGCGAACCCTTCGTCGCGCATCGCCTCGCGCCGCTGCTGGAAAAAGTCGGCGTGACCGACCCGGGAACGGTGAAGTCGATTTCGTTCGCTTCCGCCTTCGCGCTGATCACGTTCATGCACATCGTTTTCGGAGAGCTCGCGCCGAAATCGCTCGCGATTCAGTATCCGAAAAAAACGTCGCTGACCGTGGCGTTCCCGCTGATGATTTTTCACCGCTTGCTGTTCCCGTTCATCTGGGCGCTCAACGGCACGGCGAACTTTTTCCTGCGCCGCGCGGGCATTCATCCCGCGGGCGAGGGCGCGCACGGATTTTCTCCCGAAGAAATGGAATACGTGCTGTCGCACTCGCGCTACACGCATTCCGCCGACGTGCTGATGAACCGCCTGATGCTGCGCTCGCTGCGCATGCGCGACACGCGCGTTTCGGAAATCATGCTTCCGCGCGACGAAATCAACGCGCTGTGGCTCGGCGCCGACCCGCAGGAAAACTTGCGCGTCGCGCAAAGCTCCGGGCATTCCCGCTACCCGGTTTTCGACGGCGATTTGGACAAGCCCGTCGGCATCCTGATGATGCGGGAATGGCTTTGGCAGATTCAGATTCTCGGCGCGAACACGCCGATTCGTCCGCTGCTGCGCGACATGCTCGTGTTCCCGCCGGAAATGCCCATCACGGACGTGCTGGAGCGCATGCGCCTTTCGCAGAATCACCTCGCGCTCGTCGTCAACGACGAAGGGCGCACGCTCGGGCTCATCAGCTTCGAGGACGTGCTCGAGGAAATCGTCGGCGACATCCGCGACGAATTCGATACCGACCAGAAGGAAATTTTCGAGCAGACGCCGGACAGCATCGTCGTCGCGGGAACGCTCTCCATGCATGAGCTGGAAGCGGAGACCGGATGGACGCTCGAATGGGAAGGCAACAGCACGCAGACCGTCGCCGAGTGGATCAAGTACGAACACGGTTTCCGCTTGCCCAAGCGCGGCGAAAAGCTCCGCATCGGCGACTACGAAATCATCCCGCTGGAAACGCCAGCCGGCTCGCTGAAGCGCATTCTCATCACGCGCAAATGGGAAGAGGAACATCCCGTCGAGCCCACGCAGGAAGATGAGCAGGAAGAAAACGCCTGAGCGCGGGAACGGCGGCGCGCTCATGCTCGCGGAAAACGCGGAGACGTTCGCTCAAGCCCTCCGCCGCTGGTTTCTGCGGGAGCGGCGCGACCTTCCGTGGCGGCGGGAACGCTCCGTTTACCGCACGCTCGTTTCCGAATTCATGCTGCAGCAGACGCAGGTCTCCGCCGTCGTGCCGTATTTCGAAAATTGGATGCGGCGCTGGAAAAATTTCGACGAGCTCGCGCGCGCCGACGAAGCCGACGTGCTGCGCGCGTGGGAAGGGCTCGGCTACTACTCCCGCGCGAAAAATCTGCACGCCGCGGCGCGCCGCATCGCCGCCGAAAACCGCGTTCCCGCGACGGCGCAGGAGTGGCGCGCGCTGCGCGGCGTCGGCGCCTACACCGCGGCGGCCGTGGCGAGCATCGCGCAGGGCGTTCCCGTTGCCGTCGTCGACGGGAACGTCGTGCGCATTCTCGCGCGGCTGAGCGGCGACGCGCGCGTTTTCCGCGACGGAGCTTCCGCCGCCGCGGCGTTTTCTCCGCTCGCCGAAGCGCTGCTTGACCGCGCGTTTCCCGGCGACCACAACGAGGCGATGATGGAGCTCGGCGCGCTCGTCTGTTCGCGCCGTTCGCCGCGCTGTCTCTGCTGCCCCGTTGCGGAATTCTGCGCGGCGCGTTTCCGCGGCGTCGAAGAAGATTTGCCGAAGTTCAGGACGAGAAAAATCAGAAAAGTCGAAGTCGTCCGCATCCTGTGCCGCGTCGGCGGCGAAATTGTGCTGACGCGCAACACGGCGGGAACGCGGCGTCTGAAAAATCTCTGCGAGTTCCCGCGCGCGGAGGATTTCGACGTTCCCGCGGATGAGCTTCTGCACGGCGCGACGCTCGTTTTCGAGGGCAGGCGCGGCATCGCCGACGAGGCGATCACGGAACGGTTTTTCCTCGTTCCCGCGCAGAGGGCGGAGGCGCTGGAAAAAAGCTTTCGCGCGGAACACGCGGAGATTTTCCGCGCGGGAACGGACGCGCTGGCGGCGCTGACGTTTTCGGGGCCGCACCGCAAATGGCTCGGGAAACTTCTTGAAGTTTCGGCTTGACCTTTTCGTCGCGCCGGAACATCCTTTGAATCTCATTTTTGCCAGGGTAGCTCAGCCGGTAGAGCGCGGGACTCATAAGCCTAAGGTCGGCGGTTCGAATCCGCCCCTTGGCACCACTTTCAAAAAAAAAAGACGCTTCCGTTTTCGGATGCGTCTTTTTTCATTCCGCCGCGGAGGGCGGAATTTCGAGCCAGCGGATGATTTTTTCCGCGACTTCCCGGAAGACGGGAGCGGCGACGGAACCGCCGTAGGCGCGCGTCCGGACACGCTTTTTTTCCATCATCATCGTGCCGTTCGGATAACGCATGACTTTTCCGCGCGCGTCGCGTTTGGCGATCCAGCGCTCGGCGTAATACGTCGGACCGTCGATGACGACCGTGATGACGATGCGCGGATTGTCCGCCGGAAAGAAACCGGAAAACGACGCGACGTAGAATTCGTTGGAGTATTTCCCGTTGACGATTTTCTGCGTCGTTCCCGTCTTGCCCGCGACGGCGTAGCCGGGAATGTTCGCATTTTTTCCCGTGTTGCCGTTTTCGCCGCCGACGGCTTCGCGCAGCATTCCCGCGACGAGCGCGGCGGTTTTTTCGGAAACGACGCGGCGCCGCGGCGTCGGCGGGAACGCGAGCACCTCGTTGCCTTGCGCGTCGGCGACGGCGAGGATGAGCTGCGGCTTCATCAGCAGACCGCCGGAAGCGATGACGCTCATCGCGCCGTGCGTTTGAAGCGGCGTCGCCGCGACGGCGTGCCCCATGGGCATGCGCGTAATCGTGAGCCCGTCCCACTTTTCCGGCGGGAGCACGATGCCCGTCTGTTCGCCTGAGGCGCCGACCAGCCGCGTTTTTTCCCCGAAGCCGAAGCTGCGGACGCAGTCGACGTAGGCGTGCTCGCCGAATTTTTCGCAGAAGCGCATGGCGATCTGCGCGGTGCCGCGGTTGGAGGACTGGCGGATGATTTCGCGCACGCTGAGCTTGTCCATCTCATGGTCTTCCCGCGGGAGCGCGCGCATTTTTCCGCGGTAGGGCGCGCGCGTCAGCGAGCAGTCGAAAACGGTGTTTTCCGTGACGACGCCGCGGTCGAGGGCGGAAGCGACGGAGACGATTTTGAAGACGGAGCCCGGCTCGTAAACGTCCGTGACGGCGCGGTTGCGCTGGTTTTCGAGCGGTTCCGAGCTGAAGCGGTTCAGGTCGAAAGTCGGGCTGTTCGCGAGCGCGAGGATGCGCCCGGTTCGAGCTTCGCTGACGATGACGCTGGAGGAAATCGGCGCGTATTCCCGGACGATTTTTTCGCAGGCTTCCTCGGCGAAGCCTTGGATCATGGCGTCGACGGTCAGGCGGACGGAATAGCCGTCGCGCGCGGGAACGTCGCGCGAGCGCATGCGCGGCTGTTCCCGCCGCCGTCCGTCGGTTTGGCTTTCCCTCCAGCCGTCTTCGCCTTCGAGGAAACGGTTCAGCGCGAGTTCCACGCCGGAAACGGCTTTGTCCTCGCGGTTGACGTAGCCGATGAGATGCGCGGCGCGGGAACCGAGCGGATACGTGCGGACGAATCGCCGCTCGATGCTGATCGGGAAATACGATCGGGAAACCATGCGCCCCTTTTCGTCGGGAACGGTTTTCGGAAGAAGCGCGACGGCTTTTTTCGCGACGTCCTCGTCGATGTCCTTTTTTATCAGAACGTAGCGGTTGACGCGCGTTTCCGGCGTGCGCGGCGGGTCGAGCTTTTCCCGAAGCTCTTCTTCGGAAATGCCCAGCAGCGCGGCGATTTGCGGAAACTTTTCGCGATCCGCGGCGGTGACGAGTTCCTGGTCTCCCCGCAGCGAAAAGACTTCCTTGTTCTGCGCGAGAATGTTCCCGCGCGAGTCCGTGATTTTTCCGCGGCTCGCGGGATAGACTTCGCTGATGCTGCGGTTTTCTTCCGCGGCGCTGCGGTAACGGTCCGCCGTGCAGACTTGAATCCACCACAGCCGGCCGATGACTGCGCAGAAGCAGCAGGCGACCGTTCCCGCGACGAGGCGGAAACGCCAGCCCGATGCGATCAGATTTTCCATCCGTTCCCGCCGCGCGGAAAAACGCGCATCAGATTCAGTTTCTCGGCAGAAGCGCCATTTCGCTCAGCTCGATCGCGAGCGCTTTCGGAACGGGCGGCGCGGCGAGTCTGCCGCTCCCGCGCGGCGCGCTCATCATGTCCACGCGGCGGATGTTTTCGTTGGGAATTTCCTTGAGTTCGGCGGGCAGGCACGGGTTGTGGCGCAGAAGCTCCGCGTTGCAGAGGCGGTCTTTCGTCGCCTGAAGTCCGCGGATGCTTTCCGTCAGCCGCACGCATTCTTTCTCGATGCGGGCGATGTTGTCGCTCGTGCGGTCGCGCGTCGCGTTCGCGGAAACGAGCTGAAAGACGAAGTAAAGAAGCGTGACGACGAGGAGACCGCCGAGGGCGATGTTCATGATGTGTTTTTTGACGACGGGGTTGAGCATGGCGCAAGAAAGTGTTCAGGAATCGGAAAGGTCGAGTTTGCGGACGGCGCGCAGACGCGCGCTGCGGGAACGGGGGTTGACTTCGAGTTCCGCGGCGGAGGGGCGGACGGCTTTGCGGGTCAGCGCTTCCGCGCGGCGGGAACGTTCGTCCTGCGGGCGCGCGTCGTTCCGGTCCGTCGGCTTGCCGCAGACTTCGTTGAAGAAACGCTTGACGATGCGGTCTTCCAGCGAATGGAAGCTGATGACGGCGAGAACCCCGCCCGGTTTGAGCGCGGAAAACGCTTTCGGGAGCGCGCGGCGCAGCTCGCCCAGTTCGTCGTTGACGGCGATGCGCAGTCCTTGGAACGTGCGGGTCGCGGGATGGATTTTTTCGCCCGGGCGCTTTCCCGCCGCTTTTTCGACGAGTGCCGCGAGCGATGCCGTGGAAGCGAGCGTTCCCGTGCCGCGCGCGTCGAGAATCGCCTCCACGACTCGTTTCCAGCGCGGCTCTTCGCCGAAATCCCGGACGGCTTCGACCAGGCGTTCCCGCGAGGCCGTTTCGAGGAATTCCGCCGCGTCTTCGCCGGAGCGCGTGTCCATGCGCATGTCGGCGTGCGCGTCTTTGCGGAAGGAAAAGCCGCGCGCGTCGTCGTCGAGCTGGAAAGACGAAACGCCGATGTCCATCAGCACGCCGTCGAAGGGCGCGCCGGGAACCTCGTCGAGACGAGAGAAGGGAATCGGGTAAAAATGAAAGCGCTCGCCGAAATCCTTTTTCATCGGCTCCGTCCGCGGGATCGCCGCGGGATCGCGGTCGAGCGCGGAAAGCTCGGCGTTCCCGCCGGCGCGCTCGAGAATCGCGCGCGCGTGCCCGCCGCCGCCGAACGTGCAGTCCAAATAGTTCCCGCCGGCGCGGGGCGCGAGTGCGTCCAGCGTCTCTTCGAGCAAAACGGGAACGTGCTTTTGCGGATTCATTTTGCGCGGCTTGTGAACAACCTGTGCGTTGTGTAATTAACTTTCAGATACGAATGTGGATAACCTGCGGACAATGTAAATAAAAAACGGATACTCAGGCTTTTTAAAGTCCGAGTTCCGCGAGCGCGGAGAAAACTTCTTCCAGCGGAGCGGACGCGGCGTCTTCGCTCGCGAGCTTTTCCGCGCTCCAAATGTGAAATTTGCTGAATTCGCCTACGAGGACGGCTTCGGAGGAGATTCCCGCGTGCGCGAGCAGGCGCGCGTCGATGCTGATGCGCCCGGCTTTGTCGCAGGAGACTTTGCTCGAAAGGCGGCCGAGCATCATCAGCGCGCGCTGCTTGGCGGGAGCGCTCAGGTTCGGCTGCGAGGCCGCTTCGAGGAGTTTCTGCACCATCGCGGGCGGATAGACGGAAATGCAGCCTTTCGGGTTCGGAATCGCGAGATACACGGAACGCCCGTCCGCTTCGAACCGCCAATCCGAAGGGATCGTGAGACGGTTCTTCGCGTCGAGCTTGTGGCGAAATTCGCCGACAAATAACTGGAGCGTTTCCGTGGACATTTTTGGGTTTCTCCGGGATTTTCTCCCGATGGCAAACACTTTCCCCCATTTCGCCCCACTTGTCAACTTTTCTTCGGAAAATGTCCCCGGAAACTTATTGACAATCGTGCGCCGAAGCGTTTCCGCGCGCGAAAAGAGAACCGCGCGAGAACGTCGCGCAAAAAAAAGTTCCCGCGTTTTTTTTTTTCGCGGGAACGGGGAGTCGCTGCGGGAATGTCGCGGCGTCAGAGCTTTTTTATGAGCGCCTTGGAATTGCGTCCGTTTTCGGCGAGCTCGGTTTTGCGGGAAGGCGGAAGGTCTTTCGGTTCGGCGTCGTCGAATCCGCAGACGCTCTTGAAGAAGCCGTAAGTCTGCGTCGTGCAGGTGATCAGGTTTTTTATGCCTTCTTCCCGCGCCTGGTGTTCGGCGTAGGCGACAAGTTTTTTCCCGACGCCGCGATCCTGATAGAACGGCTGGACGTAGACGCTGCACAGCTCCGCGGTGTCCGGCGCGTCGGCGAAGCGGCGCAGGCAGGCGCAGCCGATGATGCTTTCGTCGATTTCGTAGACGAAATAGTCTTCCGAGTGCGATTCGATCAGTTGGCGGGAACGCTTGACGAGGCTCTTGTTTTTTACGGCGTTTTTCGTGATGCTGTAAATGAACTGCGCGTCTTTTTTCTTCGCGGGGCGAATGCAGTCGTAGTCGTTCGCGTGAATCATGGAGCCGGTGCCGACTTTGTCGAAAATTTCGGCGAGCAGTCCGCCGTTCGTACGCCCGTCGAGAATGTGCGCGCGCTGCGTGCCGTTGTTGAGCGCGCGGACGGCGAACTGCGCTTTCCCGCGCAGGCGCTCCTCGATTTCCGTCGTCTTTTCCTGCAGCGCTTTTTCCAGCGCGGAAAGGCTGAGGTTGACCTGGAGTTTTCCGTCGAGAATCAGCCCCGGGAACGGCGTCAGGTAAATGAGTTTCGACGCGCCGAGTTCCGCGGCTAGCTCCGCGGCGACCGCATCGCTGTTCGCGCGGAGCGAGTTCCCGTCGCGGTCGCACAGAATCGGCGTGACGAGCGGTATGACGCCCTGCGCGAGGAGCGTTTTCAGCAAAGGCGTGTCGATTTTTTCGACTTTGCCCGTGAGCTGCTGGTCGACGCCGCCGATGATCCCGACCTGCGTCGCGCGCACGGCGTTGGTGATCGCGCATTTCAGATTGGCGTGCGTGAGCCCTTCGATGACGGCCTGGGAAACGATGCCGGCGGCCTCGCAGGCGATTTCCATCGTTCCCGCATCCGTCGCGCCTTCGCCGTAGACGTCGGAAAGTTCCGCGCGCTGGCGCGCCGCCGTGTCGCGGAGCTGCTTGCCGATGCCGTGAACGATGACGACGTTGATGTTCAGACTGCGCAGCACGGCGATGTCCGTCACGAGATTTTGGAAATTTTCGTGCTCGACGATACTGCCGTCGATCGCGATCACGAAAATATGTTCGCGGAACATCGGAACGTATTTGAGAATCCCGCGGAGGTCCGTGGGTTTCAGCGGGCGTTCGGAACTGCGTGTCGTAGCCATTTTTCCGCGTATTTATGTTCCTTTTCCCGCGTCTCCGCAAGCGTTCCCGCGAAAAAATCCGCGGCGATTCATTTTTTCCTGGCGATCGTAACGTTCGGCGCGTTCCCGCCAAATTCGCAGGCTTTTTATGCGCTCGGGAAGAGCGCGCGGATTCTTTTTCGCAACAAAAAAGCGGCCTTCAAGCCGCTTTTAAAATTGGTATGAGACTCGAATACTCTCTGAACCTGCATGAATACTAGATGTTTGCCATGAATACTAGATGTTTGCCATGAAGATTTAGGTGTCGATGTGGTGGTGGCTATTTCCGGGGGGGGGCTTGGCGCTTGTGCTTTGCATACGAGGACGATGAGTTCATTGAACTGGGAGCGAATGCGGATGCGTAGTATTGAGCTGTTCCTCGTTTGTGACTTCGAGAGCTGATGCGTCGCGAATAACTCCTTGCGCGACGATGTAGGCGGCGCGAGCGTCCTTGACATCTTCTTGTTGTTGTTCGTGAACGCATTAAAAGCGCGCGTACGGCAGTGGGAAGCGTAGTCCGGACTGAGAACACGGTTAAAGCTATTTAGAACACGTCCTTTTTATTCAACCAGAGAAATAGCCACAAGAAACCTACTAAAACTCCTGACATAAAGATAACCATATCAGCATCTCCGCCAAAAATTGAGAACATCATGACAACACCCGTTGTGATAATTCCTGTTCCAAGGCATCCAATAGCTGTCGACTTTTCATCGTACTTTTCTTCTTCTTTTTTTGTTCTCGCTTCATTTTCGCTCTTAACTTTTTCAAATCCTTGCTCCTTCCATGATTTTATATGCGCCTTTGCTACCATATGAGAGAGCAAATCCTCATTAGACCATTCACCGGAAGACCGTTTCGACAAAAGCTCATCAAATCCGTGAACTTTAAGTTCATCCAAGCTCTTGAAATCGCATTCACAAGACATTCCAACCCTCCCAATATTGCGCAACGTATGAGAAATAAAGAAGCCATAAGCGCAAGATAAAAGCTTCAGTTCATATTCAAGTTCTTTATTTTTTACAGATAAATACTTGTAAACGTTTTCCCTACCCTCAACAAAGGAGTTGAATATATGATAGAAGAACCAATCCGCATCGCGATTAGAATGTCCTGCAATTATAAAACCTCCATCCTCTTTTTCGTAGAGAAAATCATCAAAAAAGTCCTTATAATAGTAGAGTAGAGCCATTTCGTCCTTGCTGATCTCCCTTTTTTCGAGGTGAATCTCATTCTCTCCTCGTGAAACCTGATCTTCGTCACGCTCTATAGGTGGCTGCTGCCCTTTATGACACTCAACACTACTCGCTTGGGCAGGAAGCCAAGAGCGAACAATCTGGTCTGCTTTAGAATCTATATAAATCCCTTCTTCTAAGACCTCTAAATAAACGTCTGAAATGTACGAAAAGTCTTCAAGCCAAAAACCATAAGCACACGTAAACGCCTTTAGCTCTTTGTTAAAGTCAGAATCCGAAAGAGTGTCTTTTTTTGCAACCAACTCACTAAAAACAACACAGCGTGTTGCGTCGTTATTTGGGTCGGTTTGCTTGGTTTCAACATAAACGATTGCTCGATAATAGTCCGAAACTTTCTTTGCAAAAGCAATATGCTCATTCTTACCCATTTTCTCTTCATTATTCCTTCTTGCACTTCTTGTCAACTTTTTGCGAAAAGTCAAATGCTTCTAAAGCACCATGAGGCACACGAAATAATCAATGAAACGCAGGTTTATCCATATCTGTGCTTGCAAGGGAGTTCGCTCTGTAAAAGAAAAGCCCGTTAAACACTAGGTTCAACGGGCTTCCTAAAATTGGTGGAGACGATGAGACTCGAACTCACTACCTCGACAATGCGAATGTCGCGCTCTACCAGATGAGCTACGCCCCCAAAAGGAAAATGTAAGGACAAATGAAATCTTCTTTTGTGCGGAATGTCAAGCGGTTTTTTTTTTTTTCGTGAGGCGTGAAATTTTCGGAATCATGCCGCGGGAACGGGCGTGAACGGGAACAGCAGCGGAATCAGGAAGACCCCGATGATCCAGACGATGACGGAGAAGGGCACGCCGATTTTCACGAAGTCGATGAAGCGGTAGCGCCCGGGGCCGAGCACGAGCGTGTTCACAGGCGAGGAGACCGGCGTCATGAACGCCGTGGACGCGGCGACGGCGATGCCCATCGCGAAAGGATACGGCTCGACGCCGAGCGATCGCGCGAGCGTCAGCGCGACGGGAGCGAGCAGCACGGCGGTGACCGTGTTCGACATGAAGAGTCCGACGATCATCGTGAACGCCATCAGCGCGGCGAGGATGACGCGCGGATTCGCGTCGCCGCACACCTGCATCAGGGCGCCGGCGGCGATCTCCACGCCTCCGGTTTTTTCGAGCGCCGTCGCGAAGGGGATCATGCCGATGATGAGAATCAGGCTTGACCAGTTGATGCAGCGGTAGGCGCGGTCCATGTCGATGCATCGCGCGCCCAGCATCATGAGACAGCCGACGAGCGCGGCGAGAACGTTGGGCACGACGCCGCTGATCATCAGTCCGATCATCACGGCGAGACTCGCGAGCGCGTAGGGCGCGCGCCCGGGAACGGCGGTCTTGTTCTCGAATTCCACGGGAACGTTCAGCACGATGAAGCTTTTGCGGTGCAGCTGCAGTCCCTCCGCCGCCTTCCATGAGCCGGAGAGCAGCAGCATGTCGCCGACGTGCAGCTTCTCGTTGACGATGTCCTGCGAAATGGCTTTGTGCTTGCGCAAAATGCCGATGACGCTCATCCCGTAGCGAGTGCGGAACTTCGCCTCGAGCGGCGTCTGATCGACGAGCGGAGAATCCGGCATGACGGAAACCTCGATCAGCCCGAATTCGCGCTCGGAGTGCTGGAAGTATCTGCCGTCGTCCACGGGAACGCGTCTGAGACGATAAAGCCGGCAGAGCTCGTCGGCGTCCGTGTCTTCGCGCTCGAAGTCGATCAGCAGCGCGTCGTTCGCCTGCAGAACCGTGCCGCCGGCGGGATCGATGAGGCGGCGGTTCAGGCG
>DVOG01000030.1 GCA_018713755.1 Candidatus Spyradosoma merdigallinarum
GTGAACTCGATGATGGGTTCGATGGGCGGGATGAAGGCCGGCGGCGCTTCTTCCGGTCTCGGCTCGGGAGCCGGCGGCGGCATCGGTTCGGGAATGGGCCCCGGAATCGGAAACGGTCGCGCTTTCCTGTCCGCGTTCGGTTCCTCGTTTTCAAAGACACCGCTGCTGCGCGGCACGCTCTATGATCTGAAGCGTTCCCGCGACGGCGACACCGTTTTCTGCACGACGGCGCCCGGCGACACCGGCAAGCGCAAGCAGGAACTTCACGCGGCGCTCCGCTCGCTCGTCGCGAACAAATTCAACACGCAGCAGTCGCTCGCGAAAAAATATTACGCGGCGCCGACGAAGCTCAACGCGAACCAGGTTTACATCTACAAAGACATCAAGACGAAAAACACGATCCAGGCGAACGCCGCGACGAACGCGTTCGCGGGGCCGGACGGGAAGCCGCCGTTCGCCGCTCCGGGCTGGCTCGTCGTCTACGAAGGCGAAATCTCTCCGCCGGAAACGGGCGAATACCGCTTCGTCGGCATGGGCGACGACGTGCTTCTCGTCGGGCTCAACCGCGAGCTCGTCTTTTACGCCTACTGGCCGGGCGAAGGTCACGGTCCCGCCATCCATGAACCCGCGCGGGCGAATTGGGAGCCGGAAAATCACTGCAAAAACGACGGGAAAGGCACGCGCGTCAACCCGAAAGGACCGAATGTCTTCCAGAACCTTCTCTACAAAGGCTCGTGGATGAAGCTCCGGAAAGGCACGAAATACAAAGTCTGCATCGCGTTCGGCGAAGGCACCGGCGGTCTCGCGGGCGCGGCGCTCGCCATCGAAAAGAAAGGCGAAGCGCATCCCGGCAACAAATATTCCGTCTTCAAGCTTTCTTCGATCGATCCGGAGCTGATGGACATCCTCTTCATCGAAGGCCTCTACAAAGCGGAAGGCCCCACCTTCATGCCTCCGCGGAGACGCTGACGCGTTCCCGCGCGCAAAAGAAAAAGCGCGTTCCCGCAGCCCTTTTCGCGGGAGCGCGCTTTTTTTTTGCGCCGCGCCCTGCCGCACGCGCAAAGCGGAAAAGGTTGACATCGGAACGCAAAAGCGGTGTTCTTTCTATTTCTCCTGTCCCATGGTGTAATGGCAGCACAAGTGATTTTGGTTCACTTTGTTCAGGTTCGAGTCCTGATGGGACAACCATTTCGGGAAAACCGGAAAAACTTCTTTTCGCGCGGGAACGCCTCCTTTCCGAATGAACACGACAGAGCCCAACCAGCACGCGCAGCGTTCCGCCGCAGCCGCGTGGCTTTCCGAAGAAACCGCCGCGCTCGCGCGGGATGCGGGATGCGCGGAATCCGATGCCGAGGCTTTGGCGAAAATCGTCCGAAAACTCGCGGAAACCGTCTGCGGGAACCGGGAAACGCATCTGCGCCTCGTTCCCGCGCGGGAAGATTTCGCGTTCCTCGAAAAAGCCGCCGCCGAGCCCCCGCTGAACCGCATCGCGGGAACGCCGGCTTCATACGCCGCAGGCGCGCTGACGCCGCTGATTTTCGACGCGGGAAACGCCGCGCTGTATTTTTTCCGTCATTACAGGCAAGAGTGCGAGACGGCGGAAAAAATTTCCGCGCTGGCGGCGCTTCCGCCCGCTTCCGTTTCCGAAAAGATGCGGGAAATCATTGAAGCGGACGCGCCGTTCCCGCTGAGCGAGGAGCAAAAGCGCGCCGTCCGCGCCGTCGCTTCCGCGCCGCTCGCCGTCGTTTCCGGCGGGCCGGGAACGGGAAAAACGACGCTGCTTCTGCGCGCCCTGCTCTGTATTTTTTCGGAAAATCCGGACGCGGAAATCATCCTCGCCGCGCCGACGGGAAAAGCCGCCTCCCGCATGAGCGAATCCGTGCGGAAACAGGCGGACGAGATTCTCCGCCGCGCCGAAGCCGGCGAATCCTTCCCGTTCCCGCGCCGAGCCTTGCGCAAAACCTGCGCGCTTGAAGCCCGCACGCTCCACCGCGCGCTTGCCGACGCGCGCGGCGTTCCCGCGCTCGAGGCGGACTGCGTCGTCGTCGACGAAGCGTCCATGATCGACCAGCCTCTGATGCACCGCCTGATGCGCGCGCTCCCGCCGCGGGCGCGTCTCGTGCTGCTCGGCGACAAAAACCAGCTCGATTCCGTCGGGCCGGGACACGTTTTCGGAGCAATCTGCGCCGAAGAAAAACTCAGCGGGGCGAAAACCGAATTGACGGAAAGCCGGCGCTTTTCCGAAACCGGAACGCTCGGCAGACTCGCCGGAGCCGTCGTTCGCGGCGACGCGCGCGCGACGGCGGAGATTCTCGACGCGACGGCGGGAACGGCGGAAAGCGTCTTCCGCCTTTCCGAAGAAAAAATCACGCCGGAGCGCCTCGACGCCGCCTTGCTCGAACTTTTTCCCGAAAAGCTTCGCCGCGTTTCCGCCGACGCCGACCCGCGGGAAACGCTCGAGCTTTTCGAATCCGTGCGCATGCTGACGCCGCTGCGCGGCGGGGAAACGGGCGCGGACGCGCTCAACGCGCGCGCGCGGAGGCTTTTTTCTCCGCCCGGGAGCGACGCGGCCGAACACTTTCACGGTCAGCCGATCATCATCGCGCGCAACGCGCGGCAGGAGCAGCTTTTCAACGGCGATCTCGGCGTCGTGCTGCGGGAACGGCGCACGGGAACGCTCGTCGCGCATTTTCGCGGCGGGAACGGCGAAATTCGCGCGATTCCCGTCGGGCTTCTCCCCGAACACGAATCCGCCTACGCCATGAGCATCCACAAGGCGCAGGGCTCGGAGTTCTCGCGGCTCGCCGTGCTGTTTCCGCCGGCGTCGGATGCGGGAACGCACACGGATTTTTTTTCAAGACAGCTGCTTTACACGGCGATCACGCGCTTCCGCGAAGGCGGGAACGCGCCGCTTTTTCTGTTGCTTTTCGACCGGGAAAACCTGCTTGAAGCCGTCCGCAGGGAAAGCGCGTCGAACTCGCTGCTTTTCGCGCACACGGCTCAGACGCCGAACAGTCTGCGGTAAGTCGCCAGCGCGAAGGAATCCGTCATCCCGGAAACGTAGTCGAGCAGAAAGCGCGTCCGCTCCGTCGCGGAAGCCGCCGCCAGCGCGTTCCCGCCGATCATCAGCGCGATTTTTTCGCCTTTGGGCGAATGCGGCTCGCGAATCCATCCGGAAAAAAATCCGAACAGCGCTTCGATGACGCGGAAGCCCATCAGCTCGATTTCCGCGACTTCGCGCGCGTTGTAGACGTTCGCGAGCGAAAAGTCGCGGAGCGCTTTCATCGCCGGGGCGAACGCGGAATCTTCGAGCAGCGTCCGTTCCTGCGTTCCCGCGAGCAGCGCGTCTTCGCGTTCCTCGAAAACGCGGCAGATTTCGCGGATGCCGTCGCCGACCGCCACGGCGCGGACGTATTGCGCGGCGCGCTCGGCGCCTTCGGACGCCGCGATGGAGTCCGCGCGGGAACGCTCGTCCGCGGAAATGAACGGATCGAGAAACTCGCGGAACGACGCGTAGGAAATGAGTTTCGAAACGAACGCGTCTTCGAAGTCGGCGACGAGATAGCTGACGTCGTCCGCCGCTTCCGTCAGAAACGCCAGCGGATGGCGCTTCCACGCGAGCTCCCCGTCGGCGTTCCCGCACGGCAGCATTCCCGTTTCTTCCGCGACGAAGCGCGCGGCGGCGGCGTCTTCTTCGACGAAGCCGAATTTTTTCCCGGAAATCCCGCCTGATTTTCTCGCGGAAAACTTTTCCGAGCAGGGATATTTCATGAACGCCCCGAGCACGGCGGCGGTGAGCTTGAGGCCTTTTCCCGCCATGGAATCGGCCGTGCGCGTCAGTAGCCGGAAACCCTGCGCGTTGCCTTCGAATTTCTTCGGAAAATCTTCGGGAACGTCGCCGCGCCGCCGCGCGTTTTCCAGCGCCGCCTCGATGGCGGTTTCGCCGAAATGCCCGAACGGCGGGTTCCCGATGTCGTGCGCCAAGCACGCGGAGGCGACGACGGAGCCGAAATGCGAGGGACGCAGCCCGCGTTCCCGCAGCGCGGCATCGCGCGCGAGGATTTTTTCGCCGACGATTTTCCCGAGCCTGCCGCCGATATGCGCCGTTTCGAGGCTGTGCGTCAGGCGCGTGCGCACGTAGTCGTTGCGGCCGAGCGGGAACACCTGCGTCTTGTCCTGCAGTCGGCGGAACGAGCTCGAATAGAGGATGCGTCCGTAGTCGCGGTCGAAAGCGCTGCGGAACTCCTCTCCCGCGGCGTTCCCGCGCTCCGCGGCAGGGACGCGCTGTCCCCAGCGCCTTCCCGAAAGCAGCTTCGCCCACTCCATGCGTTCCGCGCTCATTTTTTCACGAAAGAAGAATTTTCAGCGCCGCGTCGTGCAGACGCGGATTCGCCGCGAGCACCGAAGTCGCGCCGAGCGCGTCGTTCCCGCGCCAGTCGGAGACTTTCGCTCCCGCGCCTTCGAGGATGGGCAGCAGCGGGTAAAGATCCCACGGAGAGAGCACGGGATCGGCCATGAGGTCCGCCCTGCCCGCGGCGACCATCATGTAGCCGCAGCAGTCGCCCCAGGTTCGGAAAAGCCGCGCGCGATGCAGGAGCGCGTTCCAGTTTTCGCGCGGATGATGCTCTTCGCAGTCGAGCAAATCCGTCGTCAGCAGCAACGCCTGTTCGACGGAGGGCGTTTCGGCGACGCGGACGCGTCGGCCGTTGAGCTCGGCGCTTTTCCCGTCGCCGACGATACGCTCCCGCGTGACCGGCTGGTCGATGACGCCGAGACAGGGTTTCCCTTCGTGAAGCAACCCGAAGAGAATGCCGTAAAGCGGCACGCGAGAAATGAAGGACTTCGTGCCGTCGACGGGATCGAGCGACCAGACGAATTCCGCGTCCGCGTTTTCGTTTCCGAACTCTTCGCCGATGATGCCGTGGCTCGGGAACGCCTTGCGGATCATCTCGCGCAGGCGCCGTTCGCACTCTTTGTCCGCGACGGTGACGGGCGAGCCGTCCGCCTTGATTTCGATTTCCGTGCGCGGGAGCGCGTGATAACCGGCGACGATTTCGCGCGCGGCGTCGGCGAGCGTTCCCGCGAACGTTTTCATTTCCTCCAAATATTTTTCCGAAAGCATGGCGGACATTTTAAAAAGGAAAAGGACGCGGGCGAAAGATTAAAAAGGCGCGCGGGAGCGTTCCCGTCGCGGGAGCAAGATGCGCGGGAACGAAAAAAAACTCCCCGAAGCGGGAACGTTCCCGCCGGGGAGTTTTCTTTGCCGCGTCGCGCGCGAAGCGAATCACTTCGCCTTTCTCACGTCGCTCGCGGGAATGCTCAGGAAGAAAAGCGTCTGGGAATTCGGCGCGCCCTCGTAAAGGACGCCGATCGTCTTGTCTTCATCGTCGGCGAACGCGATCGAGGAATAGCCCGCGCAGCCGCGTTCGTCGTAAAGCAGACCTTTCGTCCAGGTTTTTCCGCCGTCTTTGGAGTACTTGAGCGTCATGTTGTCGCGCCGTCCGGAATTCGGATTCGAGAAATAAAGATTTTTGCCGTCCGCCGTGAGCAACGCCGCCTGGCAGAGGTTTCCGGGCTGGCGAAGAGCCTCGCCGTCGAATTTCTCCCACGTTTCGCCGAGATCTTTCGTTACGGCGACGACGCGCGCGGCGGCGGAACCCTGCCGAACGTTGAGCATGACCGAGCCGTCGCGCAACTGGACGCAGGTCGATTCCGAGCCGCCCCACGGCATTTTTTTTGACGAAGTCCAAGTCTTCCCGCCGTCCTTGGAATAAACGAGCACGCCCCACACGCCTTTGCCCATGGGGCCCCAAATCTGCGCGGGGAAAATCAGCGTGCCGTCCTTCGTGCAAATGCCGGCGCCGGGACCTTGGAAAACGCAGCCCCAGTCCGCGGTGTCCGCATCGTCAAGGCGCTTGATGCCGGGCGTGATGTTCAGCGGGCGTTTGCTCCAGGATTTCCCGTCGTCTTTCGAGGAAATGAGCAGCATTTGCCCGCAACGTTTCGGATCGTCCGTTCCCGCGGCGCTTTTCCAAATCGGGTGTCCCGACTGCGGCGCCCACAGCGCGGAGATCCAAATTTCGCCCGTCTTGTCGTTCACGAGAATCCCGGGGTCGCCGACGCCGTTTTTGACATCCATTTTCTTGGACGAAAGCACGGATTCGACGGGAGACCACGTCCGCCCGCCGTCTTCGGAACGCGAAACGCCGACGTCGATGTTCGCGGGAAGGTCGCCTGAATGGTTGTAGCGGATGTCGAACGTCGCGATGAGCGTTCCCGTCTTCGGGTTTCGCGCCAGCGCGGGAATGCGGTAGTTTTTCGAGCCGAAATCGCCCGCCTTCGCGACGGCGTAGCCGATGCGCTGCTTCGCGGGAACGGCGTTGACGACGTAAGCTTTGCCGTCGATGACCATCTGCGAGGCGACGGCGCCGATTTCGCCGCCGATGTCCGCCTTGTCTTTCAGGCGCACGCTGATCCAAATTTCGTTGGTCTTGCCCTGCTCGAGCGCAAACTTCTTCCGGCTTTTCACCGTGACGATTTCGTTCGCCTTCGTCGGCCGAGCCGAACCGAATTTTTTCCCCGGCTGAACATCGTTCCCGCCGACGAAAACGTCGACGCCCTCAATGTCGCCGACGTGCGTCGTCTTGGCGAAATCGATTTTCAGCGCCTCGAGACAAACGGGCTTAGAGGACGTGCCGACGTCCGCCTTGATTTGCAGAATCGGGTTGTAATCCATGCGCACCATCACGGGCCAAACCCCGGATTTCAGCGAAATTCCGCTTTGTTCGACGGCCGCTGCGGAAAGCGACGCGGAAAAAAGCGACAAAGAGAACGCGGCGGCAAAGCATGCGCGCGCGGCGGAGCGGGCAAGGGGATTTTTCAGCAGATGTGTCATAAGCGGGAAAAAGCATAGCCGAAGCGCCGCCCCTTGCAAAGCCAAAACCGCCCGCGCCGTCGTTCCCGCGCGAAAACGGCGGCACCGCCTTCAATTTTCCTCCAAATGTTCCGGAGCGAAAAGCATGAGCTCCGCTTCCGGCTTTCGGATTTTCGCGGCGAGCCGTCGCCAAAAATCCGCGCTCCCGCCCGCGTCCCAGGCTTTTTCGTCCATGCGCGCCCGCATCCACGTGCCGCGCGCGATTTCGTCTTCAAGCTGGCCGGGCGCCCATTCCGCGCGGCCGATGAACGCGTACGCCCGCGCGCCCGGGCTGTAAATCGCGCCGCGGATTTCTTCCGCCGTCGCGCCGAGCCGCACGGTGCTGTTCCCGCTCAGCGCGTCGCGGAAACGCAGCAGGAAGCACAGCCGTTCGCTGTCGACGGGCCCGCCCTCGAAAACGGGAACGCTTCCCAGCGGCGTTCCCGCGAATTCCGGCAGGCAGGTCTCAAGAGATTTCCCCGTCGGCCGATTCAGAATCAGCCCGGCCGCGCCCTCTTCCGCCGAAAAACGAAAAATCCAGACGACGGAGCGCGCGAAAATCCCGCCGACGTTCAGACGCGCCAGCAAGAAATGTCCGCGGATTTTTTCGTAAACGGAAAATTCCTTTTTCATATGAAGAAAAAAAATCGAGAAGGCGGCCGAAGAGAAAAGCGCGGGAACGGCGCCGCGCGGCAGGTTTCAGGCGAAGGTCGGCGTTCCCGCGGAAAACGCGGGAAGTTCGAGCTTTTCGATCGCGATTCCCGCCGACGCCAAAAGCGCCGGGACCAGATCGTCGTTGCGGTAGTCGTGCAGATACTTGACCGCGCCGACACCCGCCGCCGCGAGGATTTTCGCGCAGTTCACGCACGGGAAATGCGTGACGTAGACCGTCGCCCCCATGAGGCTGACGCCGCGCTTCGCCGCATCGGCGACGGCGTTCTGCTCCGCGTGAACGGTCGCCTGCTCGTGCCCCTCGCGCACGCAGGAATCGTGCGGCGCTCCCGGCAGAAAACCGTTGTAGCCCGCGGCGATGATGCGGTTCGGATGCTTTCCCGAAGAAACGACGAGGCAGCCCACGTGCAGCCGGTCGCAGGCGGAGCGCATGCTGATCAGCACGGCGGCGGACATGAAATATTCGTCCCAGCTCGGCCGGCGGCGCACGTCCGCCACCAGCGCGTCCACGGCGGAAACGATGCTCTCGCCGCGCGGGACGCCGGGATCACTTTCTGATTTTTCCATAACCGCCGATTCTGCGCTTCCGCGCCGCGCTTTCCGAGAAAAAATTTTCCGCGGGCACGACTCCCTCCCGGAGAAAAAAATCGCGGGAACGGAAAACTTGCGTTAGAAACTCCGCCATGCGGAAAAAAATTCATGTCGCGGCGGCGGTCGTCGTTCGCGCCGACGGAAAAATTCTTTGCGCGAAGCGCGGGAACGGCGGAGACCCGCGCGTCGCGGGGAAATGGGAATTTCCCGGCGGGAAAATCGAAGCCGGAGAAACGCCGGAGGGCGCGCTCGCGCGGGAGCTTCGCGAAGAGCTGGATCTCGCCGTCGCGGTCGGCGGGAAAGTCGCCTCCGTGCGCTGGGCTCCGCCGGAGGCGCCGTACGAAATCGTGATG
>DVOG01000031.1 GCA_018713755.1 Candidatus Spyradosoma merdigallinarum
TCGGAGATGTGTATAAGAGACAGGTTCGGCGGCGGGCGGCTCCGTTTTTTCTTCCGAAACGGGAACGGCGGCGACGTCATCTTTGCGCGCCGTGCCCGGCATCGAAAGGAAAATCATGGCGCACAGGCACAGCACCGGGAAAAGAATCGGCAGGCTGAAGCGGAAAATGTAGCCGAAAAACGTCGGCATTTTCACTCTTCCCGCCTCGGCGATGGATTTGACCATGAAATTCGGCCCGTTCCCGATGTAGGAAAGCGCACCGAAGAAAACCGATCCGAGCGAGACGGCGACGACGAGCAGGTTGTACTCGTGGTTGCTCGACGTCGTCATCCATTCCACCTGCGCCGCTTCGGGAATTTCCTCGGGAACGAGGCTGCGGATCAGATCGAAAAAGTTGGCGTAAGTCGGCGTGTTGTCCAAGACGCCCGAAAGCGTTCCCGCCGCGAAGAAATAGTGCGCGGGCGTCGTCAGCGCCGCGCCGATTTCCTCGCCGTGCGTCGTCAGGTAGGCGAGCGCGGGAACCATCGTCAGAAAGATGCCGACGAACAGAAAAGCCACCTCGCGAATCGGCTCGAACGAAAAATTGTTCTCCGCGTGAATCTCGGGCCGCGTCCGAAAATAGGACGCCGCCGCCGCCGCGACCATCACGATTTCGCGGACGAAATACGTCTCGAGCAGCTCGCGCGCGGGCGCGGGAACCTGCCCCGGCAAAAACACCGCGCAGACCACGACCAGCAGCCAGCCGATGTTTTTCGCGCCGCGCACGGAACACATCATCCTCGCCGCCGATTTTTCCGCGGCAAGCCCGCGCGCTCCCGCCTTGCGGAAACTGCGCAGATCCATCAGGTAAAAAACGCCCAGCAGCGAGGCGACGACGAACGCCCACGGCAGATTCGCGTGCTCGAAAACCCAGAAGAAATCCACGCCGCGCAAATAGCCGATGTAAAGCGGCGGATCGCCGATCGGCGTCAGCGCGCCGCCCACGTTGGACACGATGAAAATGAAGAAAACGATGTGGAACGCCGAAAGCCGGTAGCGGTTCATGCGCATCCACGGGCGAATCAGCACCATTGACGCGCCCGTCGTGCCGATCACGTTCGAGAGCAGCGCGCCGAACAGCAGAAAAATCACGTTGGTCTTCGGCGTCGCCTCCCCGTTGAGCGTTATCGTGATCCCGCCGGAAATCACGAAAAGCGAGCCCACCAGCGCGATGAACGAAACGTATTCCTTGACGGAATGCCACACGTCGTGCGCGCCGCCGGGAACGAGCCAAACGTAATACGCGGCGACGACCAGCCCCGCCGCGATCGAAATCGCGGGATAAAACCGCTCCCAGAACCGCTTCAGCTTTTTCCCCGCGAGCGGCATCATCGCGATCATCACGAGAAGCAGAATGAACGGCGCGGACATCCACAGCTGCACCGCGTCGTGCCGGCTGAGATCCGCCGCCGCGAAAATTCCCCAAAGACCTGAGCTTTCCGTAAACATACGCAACGGAAAATTTTTTCACAAAAACGTTCCCGCGGCAAGCCCAACCGCCCCGCGCGGGAACGCGCCCGCACCTGCCCTTGCGCGCGCGATTCGTCCGCGCGTCAGCGGCTCTTCCGCACGACGCTCCAGATGTCGAGACAATCGGAAATCAGCGCGCCGAGCTCGGTCAGCGGAAGCTGCGTCGCCGCGTCGGAAATCGCCTTCGCCGGCTCGGGATGCGTTTCGACGAACAGCCCGTCCGCTCCCGCGGCGACGGCGGCGCGCGCCAGCGCGGGAACGAACTCGCGCTGCCCGCCGGAAGCGCCCATCATCGCGCCGGGAAGCTGCACGCTGTGCGTCGCGTCCATGACGGTCGGGCTTCCCGTCGTTCCCATGATGGAAAACGAACGCATGTCGACGACGAGGTTCTGGTAGCCGAACGCGGTCCCGCGGTCCGTGAGCCAAATTTCCCGCGCGCCGGAGAGCGCGAGCTTATCGTGAACGTAGCGCATTTCCTGCGGCGAAAGGAACTGCCCTTTCTTCACGTTCACGCAACGCCCGGTTTTCGCCGCGGCGACGAGGAGATCCGTCTGCCGGCAAAGAAACGCGGGAATCTGCAGCACGTCGCAGACCTGCGCGACGCGCTCGCACTGCGCCGGCTCGTGAATGTCCGTCAGCACGGGAAAATCGTATTCGCGCTTCACCATGCCGAGCAGCTCCAGCCCGGCGTCCATTCCCGGTCCGCGCGCGCCGGAAAGCGAAGTGCGGTTCGCCTTGTCGAAAGACCCCTTGAAAACGATGTTCAGCTGCGGGAACGCGGAACGCAGTTCCGCGAGCTTGCCTGCGACTTCGCGGCAAATCTTTTCGCACTCGAGCGAGCAAGGTCCGGCAATCAGCAAAAATCGGCGGGAATCGTAAATCATGACGCTTTTCAATTTTCCTTGCGGGAACGCGCGAGGCAACGAAAAAAATCTCACGCCGGTCCCGCGCCGCGCGCCCGCTTCACGACGCCCGCCCACCAGGGTTCGACGGGATTGTGCGCCCCGCAAAGAAAAAGCTCCGCGTCCCCGTTCCCGCGCATTTTTTCCAGCCATGCGTCGACCTGCGCGGATTCCTCGAAACCGCCCTCGTGCCGCGCGTAAACCGTCAGCGAAATGAAGCCGCCCGGTGCGAGCAGCGCCCACGCCGCGTCCAGCGCGCGCAGCGTCGTCTCCGCGCGCGTCTTCACGCGGCGGTCGCTGCGCGGCAGGTAGCCGAGATTGAAGAACACGGCGTCCGCGGTTCCGAGCCGCGCGGACCCGAGCCGTTCCGCCATGTTTTCGTGCCCGCACAAGTGCAGCGAAACGCGCCCGGAAAGCCCGCTCCTTTCGAGGCGTTCCCGCGTCGCCTCGAGCGCTTCCGGCTGCACGTCGAACGCGTCGACGCGTCCCGCCGTTCCCGCGATTTCCGCGAGAAACTCCGTGTCGTGCCCGTTCCCGGCCGTCGCGTCGACGAAAAATCCGCCGGCGCGCAGCCGTTCCCGCGCGAAGCCGTGCGCGAACGCCGCGAGGTTGATTTTCATGCGCCTCATCAAATCACGTTCCGCGGGAAATGGACATGCGATTTTTTTCGCAGCGAGAAATAACGCTCGCGCGGAAACGGACTCCGGCGTAGATTTTCCGGCGATGAAAGCCTTCCTGAAGCAAATCGCCGCAAGTTTCCTCGGCTCCTGCCTTTCGGCGGGAGCGCTCGCCGCCGCGGGATTTTTCATTCTCGTCGCCGCCGTCGGATTCTTCGTCAAAGCGCTCGTTTCCGAATTCGACAAAGGTCTTTACCGCTTCGGCACGCAGACGGAGACCGTTCCCGTGCGGAGCGGCTCCGTGCTCGTCATCGACCTCTCGCGCGGCTTTTCGGATTCGCCGACGTTTTCCCCGGCGAACACGCCCGGCTTTTTTTCGGGAACGAAAGGACGCTTCGGACTGCTTGACACGATTCTCGCGCTTGAAACCGCCCGCCGCGACGACGACGTGCTCGCCGTGCTGCTGCTCGGCGGAGATTTTTCCGGCGGAAACGGCTTCGCCTCGACCGTCGAGTTGCGCGACGCGCTGCTGAGTTTCCGCGCCGGCAGCGAAAAGCCGGTTTTCGCCTATCTGCCCTCGCCGACCTACAAGGATTACCTGCTGGCGACGGCGGCAGACGAAGTCTGGATCCACCCGTTCGCCGAACTCCCGCTCTGCGGGCTTTCCTCCGAAGGGCTTTATTTCAAGGACGCATTCGAAAAAATCGGGCTCGGCGTCCAAATCACGCGCGTCGGCACGCACAAATCCGCCGTCGAGCCGCTGATTTCAAACACGATGAGCGCCGAAGACCGCGCCCAGCGCAAACGCCTCGTCGACGCCGCGTGGAACCGCACGCTGCGCCACATTCTCACCGAACGCGCCAGCGGAAAAGACGAAGCCGGGCGCGCCGCCCTCGAAAAGAATTTCGCCGAGGCCGTCGCCTCCCGCGGTCTCGTTCCCGCGCAGGAAGCCGTCGAAAAGGATTTCGTCGATGCCGCGCTTTACGAAGACGAAATGCTCGAGCGCATGACGGCGCTCGCGGGAACGGACGAAGAGACGCGCACGTTCCCGCAAATCGCGCTCGAGGACTATCTGCGCGCGCGCGGCATCGCCGCGGAACCGCCGCTCAACGCCGCCGTTCCCGCGCCCGCGGAAAACAGCGTCGCCGTCGTCTACGCCGAAGGCGAAATCGTCAACGGCGTCGGCTCGAACGCGGACGTCGGCGGGCAATGGTTTTCCCGCGCGCTGCGGGAACTGCGCGGCGACGACGCGGTGAAGGCCGTCGTGCTGCGCGTCAACAGCCCAGGCGGTTCCGTTTTCGCCAGCGAACAAATTCGCCGCGAGGCGGAACTTCTCGCGCGGACGAAGCCGCTCGTCGTCTCCATGGGCGACGTCGCCGCCAGCGGCGGCTACTGGATTTCCGTTCCCGCGGAAAAAGTCTTCGCCGACCCGCTGACGGTCACCGGCTCCATCGGCGTTTTCGGCGTGCTTTTCAACTTGGAAAAGCTCGGCGAAAAAATCGGCGTCGCCTCCGCCGCCGCGACGACCGGTCCGTTCGCTGAACTCGACACGCTGCGCCGCGCGAAAACGCCCGCGGAAATGGCGGTTTTCCAAAAGGCGACCGATGACATTTACGGGAAATTCCTTCGCCTCGTCGCGGACGCGCGCGGCATGAGCGTCGCCGACGTCGACGCCGTCGCGCAAGGCCAGGTTTGGACCGGGCTTCACGCGAAAACGCTGAATCTCGTCGATGAATTCGGCGGGCTGACCGACGCGCTGGCGTTCGCGCGCCGCGCCGCCGGCCTCGGCGAGGACGCGCCCGTCGTCTCCGTTCCCGGCGAAATCAACCGCCTCCAGCCGCTTTTCGACTTGACCGACGACCGGCCCGCGCCCGTCGCCTTCGCGGGAACGGATTTCGCGAAAAACGCCGATCCCGCGACGCGCGCCTTCGCCGAAAGCCTCCGCCGCCTCGCGGCACGCCTGCGCGCGTTCAACGACCCGAACGGCCTTTACGCGCGGCTGCCTTTCGACGTTCCCGCCGAATGATTTTTCCCCGATTCCGACGACGATGAACGCCTGCAGCCTGAACCGCGCGGAAATGCTCGTCGCGGCGACACGGGAACTCTCCGCCGCCGCGGACGCGCTGAACTTTTCCGATCCCGTCGCCTGCGTCTACAACCCGCTCGACTACGCGCGGGAACCGCACGAAGCCTATCTGCGCCGCTACGGGAACGGCAAAAAGCGCGTCGTTTTTCTCGGCATGAATCCGGGGCCCTTCGGCATGGCGCAGACGGGCGTTCCCTTCGGCGAAATCGGCGCGGTGCGGGACTGGCTCGGCA
>DVOG01000032.1 GCA_018713755.1 Candidatus Spyradosoma merdigallinarum
CCGGCGCGGGAGCGGAGGAAACGGGGTTGGGAATCGCCACGACGTCCGCGCCCGGCAGCATCGCCGAGCGCGCCGGCAGCGCGCCGCGCCACACGCAGACTTCGCGTCCGCGCCACGGCAGAAAAATCTCGACGACGCGCTCGCCGGGCGCGAGCCCGCGCAGCACGCCTTCTTCCGGAACGACGGGAACGCCGTCGGACTTCATCGTCGCGCCGGGCTGCGAGGCGAGCACGAGCGGCAGCTCCGGCAGCACGATCTGCCCGTCCGGGCGCGAAGAAATCTCGTTCCCGCGCAGGTCGAACTTGACCGTGAGCGATTCGCCCGGTTCGGCGGAAACCACGCGAGACTGCATCCCGCGGCGGGCGGAACGCGCCTCCACGGTGATTTTCTCGCGCGGCGCGACGCCGCCGAGCGTGACCGCGCCGCGGCCGCGATGCTGCCCGTTGATGAAAATTTCCGTCTCGTCCGCCGGGAGCGCGGCGACGATCAGCGTCGCCGGACGCAACTTGATGTTCGGAGAAATTTTTCCCGGCGACTTCACGGGATCGAAGTCGAGCGCGACCTCGCCGACCGCTTCCGGATGCGTGAAAATCAGCGTTCCCGCGGAAGCCGGGGCCTCGGCGAGCAACAGCAGACCGTCGGCGGGAACGACGCCCAGCACGACCGGCGCGCCCTCGGCGGACGCGGCTTTGAAAGCGGCCTGCGTTCCCGGCTCCGCCGAAACCGCGAGCGGGGCGGCGGCGAGGCGCGGCGTGAAGAAAACGGCGCAAATTAAAGCGGCAAGCGCGAGGAACGACGTCCTTCGCGGAAACGAGACGCTGCGGGGAAACACAATCATTGCAGGAAAAAGGGGCTTTGCGAGTTCAGTGTAATTTTTAATAAAACACTGCATCCGCCCGCCGATGGCAAGACTTTTCCTGCGCTCCGCGGCTTAAAAATAAGGGCGCGGACCGCCGGGAAAACGCGCCCTTCCGCGGGCGCGCGCGGCGGAATCCGCGCCGTTTTTCCTCCGCGGGAACACGCCCCGCGAGGAAAGCGTCTCAATAGGCGATTTCCTCGCCCTCCGCCGTTCTGATCGAGACGTGGTTGCTCCCGTCCGGTTTCCGCGACGGCTCGGTGCGGCCGATGACGCGGGATTCCAGCGCGAGCGAATCCGCGATTTGGCGCACGGCGGGAACGTCGCTCTCCTCGACGTAAATTTCGAGACGCTGTCCCATGTTGTAGACGCGGTGCATTTCCGCGTCGGACGTGCCGCTCGCCCGGCGAATTTCGCGGAACACGGGCGGCACGGGGAACAGGTCGTCCTTGATGAAATGCACGTTTTTCCCGAAGCGGACGCACTTCGTCAGCGCGCCGCCGGAGCAATGAATCAGCCCGAAGACGCGCTCGCGGGGAAGGTTTTCCAGCAGCCGCAGCACGAACGGCGCGTAGGTGCGCGTCGGCGAAAGCAGAGCCTGCCCGACGGTCAGCGCCGAGCCTTCGAGCGGATCGGACATTTTGTGCGGGCCGCAATAGACGAGCTCCCGCGGCGTGTTCCCGTCGAAAGTCTCCGGGTATTTTTCCGCGTAGTAGCCGCAGAGCAGCTCGTGCCGCGCGCTCGTCAGCCCGTTCGAGGCGATGCCGGAGTTTTCCTCCGTCTCGTAGGCGCACTTTCCGAACGAGGCGAGCGCGACGATCGCGAGCCCCGGGCGGATGCGCGACGCGTCGACGACGCGGGAACGCGGGAGCGCCGCCGTCGCGCAGGAGTCGACCGTGCAGGTCGCCGTCAGGTCGCCCACGTCCGCGGTTTCCCCGCCGCAGGAGCGCACGGAAAAGCCGAAGCCGCGCAGCATTTCGAGAAAATCCTCCGTGCCCTGAATGAGCTGAGCGAGCACCTCGCCGGGAATGTTCCGCGCGTTGCGGTTGATCGTGGAGGAAAGGACGACGCCGCCCGTCACGCCGACGCAGAGCAGATCGTCGATGTTCATCACGACGCTGTCCTGCGCGATTCCGCGGAAGACGGACGCGTCGCCCGTTTCCCGCCAGTGCAGGTAGGCGAGCAGCGACTTCGTCCCGGAGCCGTCGGAATGCGACACGTTGCACAGCGCGGGATTCCCCGTGAGAAAATCTTCCGTGATTTTGCAGAACGCGCCCGGGAACAGCCCGGGATCGAGACGGTCCACGACGGCGTGAACTTCGTTTTTCGAGGAAGAAACGCCGCGAGCGGCATAGCGTCCGTTGTCGGAAGATTGCGTTGAATTCATGGCGCGAAATCTTAAAAAGCGCGTTCCCGTCGCGCAACGCAAATTCCGCGGTCGCGGGAACGTTCGCGCCCGCCGCCGCGCGCGTTTCCCGAAAAGCGTTCCCGCGCGAAGAAAAAAAAAGCGCGCCCCTCGCGGGAACGCGCTTTTCCGGAAGCGGAGAGAAAACTCACTCGTCGCCGTCGTCGCCGATGGCGTCGACCGGGCAGCTCGCCTTCGCCTCTTCGCACTGGGCGATTTCGTCGGCCGTCGTCGGCTGCTTGATGACGACGGAAACGCCGTCGTCGTCGTTTCGGCCGAAAAAGTCGGGAGCGGCGGAGCGGCACAGGTCGCAATCGATGCACTGCGTGTCGACGTAGAATTTTCCGGGAACGTTTCCGTTTGTTTTTTCGTCTTTGTTTGCCATAGCGCGAAAAATTCTGCGCGAGGGCGCGACGCTCGGCAACGAAAAAAAGCGCGCCCTCCGGGATGCGGCGCATTTTTCTGTTGCAAAATCCGCGAGGAAAGGTTTCTTTCTTTCTCGCTTCGGATGCCCTGTTCGTCTAACGGTTAGGACAGCAGAACCTCATTCTGAGAATAGCGGTTCGATTCCGCTACGGGGTGCCAGCAATCCGAAAAAAAGAAAACGCGCGGGAAGCGTTCCCGCGCGTTTTCTTTTTTTTGTCCGCGGCCCGTGCGCGGAGCGCTTCAGCGGACGTCCGCGAGGCTGTTCACGCACTGCGCGAAACGCGCGCCGCGCTCGGCGTAGCCGGAAAACATGTCGAAGCTCGCGAAGCCGGGAGAAAACAGCACGACGGCGTCCGTTCCCGCCGCAAGCGCCGCGCGCGCCGCCGCCGCGACCGCGCCCGACAGCTGCGGAAAACGCTCCGCGGGAACGCCGTTCGCCGCGAACGCCGCGCGCAGCTCTTCCGCCGTCCGCCCGATGAGAAACGCGCGCTCGATTTTCGCGCCGACTTTTTTCGCGAAGCCCGCGACGTCGCCGCCCTTGCCCAAGCCGCCGCCGATCCAGAAGATTTTTTTCCCGGGAAACGTTTCCAGCGCGGCGAGCGCGGCGTGGAAATTCGTGCCCTTCGAGTCGTCCCAAAATTCGACGGACGGCGCGCCGGTCCCGCCGAGAACGCGCACTTTTTCGAGCCGGTGCTCCCGCGCCGGGAACGCGAGCGCCGCGGCTTCGAGGTCTTTTTCGCGGAAACCGCAGGAAAGCCAAAAACGGCGCGCCAGCGCGTAATTTTCCGCCTGCGGGAACGGCGCGAAAACGCTTCCGGGCGGAATTTTTCCCTCGACTTCGGCGCGCGTCGCGACCTGCGTCCACGGCGGCAG
>DVOG01000033.1 GCA_018713755.1 Candidatus Spyradosoma merdigallinarum
CGTGGGCTCGGAGATGTGTATAAGAGACAGAGCGCAGACCGCGCCGCCGTGGCCGTGTCGCGCGGCGCGCTCGACAAATTGTCGCGCGACGAGCTCCAGGCGGTCGTCGGACATGAGTTTTCCCACATTCTCAACGGCGACATGCAGCTGAACATCCGGCTGGTCGGCTGGATTTTCGGCCTGATCGTGATTTCGCTTCTGGGGCAGATTCTTTTGCGCGCTGGAGCTTTTTCTCCGCGGACGCGTTCCCGCGACGGGAAAAACGCGGCGGCGCTCGTGCTGCTCATCGGCGTGGGGCTTCTCGCCATCGGGTTCATTTCGCAGATTTTCGCGCAGATTATCCAAGCGGCGATTTCCCGCCACCGTGAACGGCTCGCCGACGCGAGCGCCACGCAGTTCACGCGCAACCCGAAAGCGCTCGCGAACGCCCTCTCGCGCATCGGCGGCGACGCGGCCGGCAGCAGGATTTCATCGCCGCGGGCGGGAGAATTCGCGCACTTGTTTTTCGCGAGCGGCGTGAACGCGCTTTTCGCCACGCACCCGCCTTTGGAAGAGCGCATCCGGGCGCTCGATCCTTCCTGGGACGGCGAATTTCTCCCGCCGCTGAGCGCGCCGGAGCGGGCGGAAAACGCGGAGGCGAATTTGAGCGGGCTGCGGAACGTCTCGGAGACCAATTCCGTGCCCCCGTTCCTCGCCGAAATGACGCGCAACGCGGACGACGCGAAAACGCTGATTTGCCTGCTGATGATGACGGACTCCCCGGAGCGCAACGTAGAACAGGCGAAAATTCTCCTCGAACGGGAAAAATCCGCAGTGTTCAAAAAAATGGAGCATCTCTGGGAGCGCATGAGAAATTTTCCCCGCGAAAAGCGCATCGCCGCCGTGCTGGTCGCGGCGCCCGCGCTGCGGGAACTTTCCGCGCGGGATCGCCGCGAATTCTGCGAAACGCTGGATTTGCTCGCGCAGACGGACGGGAACGTCTCCATCTTTGAATTCTGCATTCTGGCGGCGGTCAGAGGCCTGCTGCTCTCCGAAAGTCAGCGGAAACTGTCGCCCTCCGACGTCCGGTCGGAAGCGGAACTCGTGCTGAATTTCTTCCTGCGCGGGAACAAAACCCCTCGCAGCCGATGGGCCCAGGATCTTTCCGCGGCGCTGGCGAAACAGACGATGTTTCCGGGATCATTGCGCGTGCTCGACGACGCCGCGCTGAACTTTCCTGCGCTCGAGGCGGCCTTTCGAAAACTGCGCGCTTCTCCGATCCGCATAAGGGAACAGTTGCTTTTCACGGCGCGCGACGTCATCGCCGCCGACGGAGAAATCACTCCGGAGGAAAACGACGTTCTCTCCGCCTTCGCGGTCGCCCTCGCCTGCCCCGCTCCGCAGGGAAGCGTCTGAAGAAGATCGTCCTTTTTGCGTTCCCGCATCTTCCTTGGGAAAAGCGATTTTCAATCGCTTTCGCGTGACTCGGGAACGCCGGGAAAAGGCGGTCGCGCAAACCAATCCTGCGGCCGAAAAAACACCCGCGCAGATCGATTTTTCGGGCGGGCACCTCGTCACTCGGTCTTCCCTATATCGCACGGAAGCGATTGCAAATCGCTTCTCCCATGATGCGTCCCCGAAAGCGGCGGGAACGCTTTGTTCACGGACGGATGACGATGCCGACAGTCCACTCGCAGAAAAAGCGATCGGCTTTGCGGACGACGAATCCGGTTTTCGCGTCCCCGCGCCGCCAGACGTAGAAAAATCCGTTTTCTTCCCGGCAGACGATGTGCATTTCGCCGAGCGCCTGATCCGGCGAAAACGCCGTGCGGAAATACGCCAGCAGCGTCTTTCCCGTGAGCGCGGGACAAAAATCTTCCGCCCGGATTTTGAATTTTTCGGGATTTTCCTTTTCCTCGCGGACGAAAAAATACGGGGCCTGCGCCGCGACGAACGCGCGAATGACCGCCTCGTCCTCCGGCGTTCCCGCGGCGAGCGGCTCTTCCTGAAGATTTCCCGGCGGAAGGCAGTTGCGCAGCGGCGGGCGATCGGGATTTTCGATGCGGGAAATTTCGCCGAAGACGACGCCTTTTTCCCACGAATGCAGCTTCGATTTTTCTCCGTCCGCGATGATGCCCTGCTCCGGAAAGCCGCTCGCCCAAACGTAAAAATCGCCGTCGATTTCCGCGCAGACGTCGGGAACGCGCCAAAACGCGAAGGCGTTCCGGACGGCGAGGAGGATTTCCTTCGGCGACGCTCCCGCGATCGGAGAAGAAAAGCGCGTCGCGAACGGCTTTTTCCGAATCGCGTCTTTTTCCCATTTCATTTTTTCCGCGACGCGGCGGACGAAAGCCATGTCTTCCGCGGAAGGCGTCGGCATGGCGAAATCCGCCGCCGCGCCCGCGGGAACGCGGGAGAAATCCGCCGCATCGGCGTCGGCGGCGGCGAAAACGACGTCGCACTCCGCCGGATTCGCGCGAACGGCCGAAGACAATCCCGGAGCCTTATAACCGGCGAACGCGGCGTTTTCGTAATCCGCGGGATTTTGCGCCGAGATTTTCGGCGTTCCGTAAGACGGGTCGTAATAAGCATCTCCGACCTTCGTGATCCAGTGCGCGTTGAACGCCTCCGGCGTCGTCGGATTGCCCTGCCCCGGCAGAATTCCTGCGGGAACGGCCGTTCCTTCCGGCGCGGGCGGAGCGTCGGAAGCCATGATGTAAGCGTAATCCACAACGCGCGCTTGAACAGGCGGATCGCCCGCCCATTCATACAGCGTTTGTGTCGGCGCAGGGGAAAGCGGCGCGCCGAAATCCCAGTTTTTGACCATGACGCCTTCCGTGCTTAAACCTGCCGGATCTGCGGAAAATTTTGACCGAACGGAAACTCTGTTCGCGTCGATGCCCTGCAAAAGCAGCGCGTCGCGGAAAAGCCCGCTCCACGCCTGGCAATTGCCGTTCCCGTCTTTTGCCGCGAGAATGCCGCTCGTCGTCTTCTCGCCCATTTGACAGACGCCGCTTCCGTCGGGCATCCAATAAGTCATGACCTTGCCGTCGGATTTTCTCGCCACGACGCGGTCGGAAAATTCCCCGTAAATCGCGTCGACGATCTGCGCCGTTCCGCTGATTCCGTGCGCGTTGCGGCAGCCGACGTCAAAAAGCGTTTCCTGCCGCAGAGAGCACTCCGGCTCCGCGCAGACGGCATAAAGCGCATTTTCGGAAACGAGCGTTCCCGCTCCGACCGTCCAACGCGTCTCGTAGTTCGGGAAGTGCGCGGGAACGCCGCTCGGAGAAAGCGGAGACTCCGCGACGCGGTTCATCGTGACGCTCGCCGTGAACGGACCGGAAACGACGATGGGCGGAGGCTCGTCGCCCGTCGTCGCGACGCCGCCGAAAACGACGTCTCCGAATCCGATTTCCAGCGTTTTTCCCGGCGGGAACGGCCACTCGCCCTCTGAAGCGAGCGTAATCGTCGCCTCCGCACGGACTTTGTTTCCGCTCACGTAGGCGGCGGGCGAGCGCTCTTCTCTTCCCGCCGCGTAATGAATCGCCGGATACGCCGCGCCGGAATCTTTGAAGACGCTCAGAAAGCCGTCGCCGGAAAAGGCGAGCGCGTTCAGCGCGACGTTTACGCAAAAGCCGGTTTCCGCGCTTTGCCGCCCCGGGACCGCAAGCGCGCAATCGGCGGAATTTTCCTCGGGAACAAACGCCGCGTAAGTTTCGAAAAGATGGTCGGACGGCAGGAAAAAATAAAGCTCGCGCGCAGCAGACGAACCCGCGGGAACGCGGAAAACCTCCGAAATTTTCAGAACGGGACAGCCGTCGTGGATGCGGCGGTTCTGATGCCGCGCGACGTAAATCTTCACGCGATAAGCGGCGTCGCCCGTCGCCGTTCCCGCGTCGCGCCAGCGGAAGACGCAGAGACGAAGCTTCATCTCCGCGACCGGCGGCGAGGCGTCTTCGAGATTTTTCCGCCGAAGGCGAGCGACTTCCTCGGCGCTCTCGTCTTCGACGCGAATTTCGCGGACGACCGGCTCGCCCAAAAGCCGTTGCTCGGCGATTCCCGGAAAAGCGTCGCCCACGGAATCGACGAAGCCCCATGCAGGCTCCCGCGAAGAATTTTCTTCGCCGAAAAACGCGGGCGTTCCCGCGAAAAAGAAAATCAAAAGGAAGAGAAATTTCTTTTTGACGGAGCGAAGCATTTCCTCATTGAAAAAAAAAACGTCGTCGCCTGTCAAGCTTCAGACGAAAGGCGCGACGCCGCGCGTTCCTTCTCTTTAATCTTTTCTTCCGGTTTCCGCTTGTCGCGCTCGCGCGTGCGGTTCGGCAGGTCCGTGCGCGCGCCCCAATAAATATCCTTCCACTCGGGCCGAATCGCGTAGCCGAGCGACTCCAGCTTCTCGATCAGCACCGCCCGCGCGAACGACGACGTCGTCGGATACCCCTGCTCCTTCGCGCCCTTTTCCAAAAGCGCGAACAGCTCCGGCGGCAATTTGCATCCGAGTATCTTCATTCGCATTGTTTTCTAACTTATATAATCAGTTACACTCGAACAAGCGGAAAGGCGACGCGAAACGCGTATCGTCTTGACAGGTTCAACCTGTCTTGCAGAATTACAACAGGTTTTACGACTTATGACCTCGCCGCTCAAACAAGACTCCGAAGAAAAATCCGTCCGTGTTCCCGTGCCGGACGAACTCTACGAGCTTGTTCTCGAAGCCGCCCAAAAAGCCGGCGTCTCCACCGAAGAATTTCTCCGCGACATCCTTCGAGAAAAGCTCCGCGACGTTCCCGCCGCCCTCGAAAGAAGCGCGGCGGCGTAAAAACGCCACGATTTTCATTTCACGACAAATCTCATCCACACGAACAAAATCATGAAAAACAAAATCTCACTCATCACACTGATCGCCTGCGCCGCAGCGGGCACGACGTTCGCCGCCGATCCGGTCGAGGCGTTCCGCGCGTCCTCGGGAACGACGACGAACTCCGCCGACGCGATCTACGTCGGCAATCCCGTCTGGGCCTCGGACGCTCAACAAATCGGAGAAAAGTATGTCGCCGATCTTTTCCTTGCCTACGAATCACCCACGTTTACGTGGGATTCCGAGCTAAACGCATTTTGTCAGGACGAGACGGGATACAGAGACGATGATCCGACGCATCATGGAGGGAGTTACAGGCAGTTCAACGCCGTTTTTGCGCTCACGGGAACGGCTCAGTTCACAAATGCCGCGGACGCGACGCTGACCTTCCGCTGCGAGAGCGAAACGGCGGGACACTACAGCGGATATGATCCCGAAAGGAAGGAGTATTTCAATGTTGAATCCGACAACCTGATTTTGTTTGCGGATTCTTCGAAATTCACCAATGAGGGAACGATTTCGTATGAATCGTATTTTACGGGCACGGCCGGCGGAACCTATGAGGATTGGAACAACGGAAAACCCATCGGCTTTTCCGTTCTCCTGCGCGACGATGCCGTTTTCGAGAACGCGGGAACGATTTCCGCCGAGCCGGACAATTACATCGAGTGGGTGAACTACAATCTTTTCGGGAACGCGAAATTCGTCAACACCGCCTCCGGGAAAATCCGCGGCATCGACCTTTTGCTTTCGGGGGATTCGGTTTTTGAAAATGCGGGAACGATCGTCAATCGGGGCGTATCTTCCACCGACGACATTTATATTTTGCTCCGCGAAAACGCGAAACTCGTGAACACAGGAACGATCGATTCCGATAAATACAATTTCAGCTTTGAAGCTGGTTTTTCCGGAACGTCGAAAATCGAAAACCGCGGAACGATGACCGGCGCGGACGTCGATTTCAGGATCGGCAATGATCCGATTCTCGGCATTTCCGCGAGCTTCGAAAATTACGGCACGATTAAGCCCGAGGAAAATTCTTCCTCTGCGGTCGCGTTCGGCGTCAACCTCCGTGACCTGGACAAATCCGGAAACGACGTCGACTTCTGGGATTTGAAGGATGCCTACACGGAAACGATGCACGCGGGCGATCTGAACGTGAAAAACTTCGGAACGATTGATTTGGCGGGAACAGGCACAATGTCGGTTTCGAGCGGCATGAAGCTCACGCTCGCGCAAGGTTCGACGATTGCCGGAAATCTCGAAGTCGGCAAAAATCTTGAGTTTTATCTGGACAATACCTTCTGCACGCTTCACATAGACAAGGACGTTCTCAACATCGAGCTGACGGGACAGGGCGGGAACGCGCCGCTGATTTCCGGAGACCTCGAGCTCTGCAACAGCATCGAGCTCGACGTTTCGTTCGCCGAAGACGCCGTGAAGAAAACGAAATACGAGCTCACGCTCTGGGGCGGCGAGCTGA
>DVOG01000034.1 GCA_018713755.1 Candidatus Spyradosoma merdigallinarum
CGCCGGACGCGCCGTGGCCCTTCGAGCACGAAACGTATTTCCAAAGCATCCTGCCAGACGCTTACCGTTCGCTCGTCGCCGAGCGCGTCTGAGCCGTTCCTTCCCGCACCGTTCCCGCCATGGCTCTGCTCGCCGTCAGAAATCTTTCGCTGAAATTCGGAGGCCCCGCGCTTTTCGAAAACGTGAATTTTCAAGTCGACGCGGGCGAACGCGTCTGCCTCATCGGACGCAACGGCGCGGGCAAAAGCTCGCTGCTCAAAATCATCGCGGGAAAACTCGAGCCGGACGCCGGAGAAATCGCCGTCGCTCGCGGCGCGCGCGTCGCCTTCCTCGCGCAGGAAGTGCCGGAACGCCTCGCGGGAACGGTGCGCGAAATCGTTCTGCGCGGGCTCGGCGAAGCGGGCGAAAAACTGCTCGCCTACGAAGCGCACGACGCGGGAAAATACGGCGAGGAGCAGCTCGAGGAAATTTTCCGCTGGCTGGAAGAAAACGCGGCGTGGAATCTCGCCGGCAAGGCCGACGCCGTGATTTCGAAGCTCGGTCTCGATCCCGCGCCGCTTTTCTCCTCGCTTTCCGCGGGCATGAAGCGCCGCGTCCTGCTCGCGCGGGAACTCGTTTCCGATCCCGACGTGCTCGTGCTCGACGAACCGACGAACCACCTCGACATCGCGGCGACGGAGCAGCTCGAGGAATTTCTGCGCGCCTGGCGCGGCGCGATTCTGTTCGTCACGCACGACAGACGCTTTCTCAAAAAAATCTCCACGCGCATCCTCGATCTCGAAGGCGGCGTCGTCACGTCGTGGAACTGCGATTACGAAACTTATCTCGAGCGCCGCGAAGAACTCAACGCCTCGATCGCCGCCGGGAACGCGGAATTCGACAAGCTTCTCGCGCGCGAAGAAGCGTGGCTGCGGCAAGGCGTGAAAGCGCGCCGCTGCCGCAACGAAGGCCGCGTGCGGGAACTGAAGCGCCTGCGGGAAATCCGCGCCGCGCGGCGCGCGGAAGTCGGGACGGTGCGCGCCGCCATCGCCGAGGGCGAAAAGTCCGGCGCGAAGGTCATCGTCGCCGAACGCGTCTCGCATTCCTGGAACGGCGTTCCCGTCATCCGCGATTTTTCGACGACGATCATGCGCGGCGACCGCGTCGGCGTCATCGGACCGAACGGCGCCGGGAAAACGACTTTGCTGAAAATTCTGCTCGGAGAACTCGCGCCCGACGCGGGATCGGTCACGCTCGGCACGAACCTGCAGATCGCCTATTTCGACCAGCTCCGCGCCCAGCTGCGGGAAGACCGCACGCTCGCGGAAAACCTCGCCGGCGAAGGCGCGGACACCGTCGTCGTCAACGGAAAGACGCGCCACGTCGTCAGCTATCTCGGCGATTTCCTCTTTTCGCCCGACCGCGCGCGTTCGACCGTTTCCATGCTCAGCGGCGGCGAACGCAATCGCCTGCTGCTGGCGAAAATTTTCATGAAGCCCGCCAACGTGCTCGTGCTCGACGAGCCGACGAACGATCTCGACCTCGAAACGCTCGAACTGCTCGAAGAGCTGATCGGGAACTTCGACGGCACCGTGCTTCTCGTTTCGCACGATCGCGAATTTCTCGACGACGTGACGACGAGCCTCATCGTCTTCGAAGGCGCAGGGAAACTGCGGGAATTCATCGGCGACTACGACGCGTGGCGCAGAACGCGCCCCGCGGAAACCGCGCGCGGGAACGCTCCCGCGAAAACGGAGAAGCCGAAAGCGTCCGCCGCCGTTCCCGCCGCGGCGCCGGCGAATCCGCCGCAGAAGAAAAAGCTTTCCTACAAGGAAACGCGGGAACTCGAAGCGATTCCGCAGAAGATCGACGCGCTCGAAGCCGAGCAGAAAACGCTCACGGAAAAGCTCAACGATCCGGATTTTTGCCGCGATCCCGCCGCGGCGAAGGCCGCCGTCGCGCGGCTCGCCGAGATCGAAGAAGAACTGATGCTCACGCTCGAACGCTGGGATTTTCTCGAATCCCGCAAGTGAAAAAAGAATCGCGAATCTCTGCAAATTGACGCTATCTTTTTCCCCATGAAAACTTCTGAACGCATCGTCTATCTGTTTTCAATCTGTGCTTTCGTTGCCATTGGAAAGATGATTCTTCTCGTAATGGCAACGCAGGATTTGCCTACGAACAAGGTGTTTACTACCGCCATGGGAGCTTTTTTAGGGGCACCGCTTTGGTTTTTAATTTTTAGCGGCATCGCATGGCTTGTAAGCCGACTCTTTGGTGGAAGTTTGAGAAGTATCGCGACAATAGCTGCGGTTTTGGGCGGGGGCGTTTCATGGCTTTCTTCCGCAGGAAAACTCTCTTACGTAGAAAGACTCGCGAGGACTCATATTGATGATACCGTTCTGATAATGGCAATCCTAGAAGGAATTCTTATGGGGACTGCTGCCTACTTTTTCGCAAAAGTGCTTTTTGCAAAGAGCGAAAAGAAAATTAAAGCGGAAGAAGAAGCACAACGGATACTTAAGGCGCTAAGCAAAAGTGAGATCAAAGAACATGCCGCTCGAATTTTGAAGGAGCGGGAACGAAAGCGTGAAGAAGAAGCTCGCAAAAAAGCAGAAGAAGAACGTCGGAAAGCAGAAGAAGAACGCCTAAAAAGAGAAGAAGAGGAAAAAGCCAGAAGAGAACAGCGACTGAAAGACCTCGAGTCCCTTTCTGACGAAGAACTGCAAAAGCTAGTCTCGTCAAAACAAGTGGACATCCAACATGTCTGCTCCCTGTTAAAAAATGACAATCAAGCAAGCGAAAAAAACGCCCCTCAACAAGAAAGTTCAGAGGAAGGAATTTTACAAGTATTCCTAGGAATCATTCTTCTCGTTTTGGGCGCAATAGTGTTCGTCGGCCTCATCTTTTTGCTGGCTGATGTTTTCTAAAACGGAAAGCGGCATTTCCTCTCAGAAGGGACACATCCCTCTTTGCTCCGATAAGCTTTCGGATTGCTCTTTTTACGACGAACGCGGCGCGGGAGCTCAGCGCCATTCGTGCTTGGGATAGCGACCCTTGAGGTCTTTTTTTACGCGCTCGTAAGACGTTTTCCAGAACGCGTCGATGTCCGTCGTGCGCTGAACGGTGCGCCGCGCGGGCGACTGCACTTCGACGACGAGCGGCACGCGCCCGCCGCAAATCCGCAGCTTTTCTCCGGGGCAGTCGTAAAGCTCCTGCACGGTCGCGCCGATCACCGCTTCGCAGTCCTCCGTGTAGTAAATTTTCGCGGGATGCCTTTTGCGCGGGAGCGAAACCGCGTCCGGCAGAAGAGCGTCCATCGCCGCTTCCTGTTCCCGCGAAAGCCAGCCGCGCAGCGTTTTCC
>DVOG01000035.1 GCA_018713755.1 Candidatus Spyradosoma merdigallinarum
CTCCGCGGGAGCGTCGGAGGGAAGCCCGACGTCCGCAGCCGTCGCTTTCGACGGGTTTTTCGCGCGTTCGATCCAGGCGGCGATTTGCGCGGGCGAGAGCACGTCGGACTCCGGCAGTTCGGAAAGGGTGCGCAGCCCGACGAAGTCGAGGAATTTCGGCGTCGTGGAAAACTGCGAAGGGCGGCCCGGCAGGTCGGCGCGTCCGGAAACGGCGATGAGCTCGAGGTCGGAAAGGCGTGCGATCGCGCTGTCGGAGGAAACGCCGCGGACGGCTTCGATTTCTCCGCGCGTGACGGGCTGGCGGTAGGCGACGATGGCGAGCGTCTCCAGCGCCGCCTGCGAGAGCTTTTGCGGGCGCGGATCGTTGCGCAGCAGGCGAATCCACTCGGCGAATTCCGGCGCGATCGTCATGCGGAAGCCTTCCGGCCCTTGGAGAATGCGCGTGACGTCGCCGGTTTCTTCCATTTCCCGGTTGAGGTCGGAAATCGCTTCGCGAATTTGCGTCGCCGTGAGCAGCGTGGGCACTTGGCTGATGATGTCCCGGATCAGCGCCTGCGCGGGAGCGCGCTCTTCGGCGCCGTTTCCGCCGAGGAGCGGCGCGTCCGTTTCCGCGTCCGCATCTTTTTCGCGCTGCTCGTGCCAGCGCGTGACGACAGCCTGAATGTCCTTGACGGAAAGCGGATCGGAGGTCGATGCGAGCATCGCCTTGAGGATTTTTTTCAGGTGAAACGCCATGGCGCGGGAACGGCGGAGCGGGAGGGATGCGGCGGGAACGCGTCAGCCTTTTTTCTCGACGGCGGCCTTGATAAACGCGGCGAAAAGCGGGTGCGGCGCGGACGGCTTCGATTTGAATTCCGGGTGGAACTGCGCGCCGAGCATCCAGGGATGATTTTTGACTTCGACGATTTCGACGAGGTGCGAATCCGGATTGACGCCGGCGACGCGCATGCCGGCTTCTTCGAGCGCGTTGAGATATTTGTTGTTGAACTCGTAGCGGTGGCGGTGGCGTTCCCGTATGATGTCCGTCCCGTAAGCTTCCCGGGCGAGCGTGCCTTCGCGAAGCGCGCAGGCGTAGGCGCCGAGGCGCATGGTCGCGCCCTTGGAGACGACGGATTTTTGCGATTCCATGATGTCCACGACCGGGTTTTTCGTGTCGGGGCGGAATTCCGTCGAGTTCGCGTCTTCGAGTCCGAGCACGTGGCGCGCGTATTCGATGACGGCGATCTGCATGCCGAGGCAAATGCCGAAATAGGGGATTTTGCGTTCCCGCGCGTAGCGCGCCGCGAGGATTTTGCCTTCGATGCCGCGGTCGCCGAAGCCGCCGGGAACGAGGATGCCGTCAAGCCCTTCGAGCGGGGAAAGGTCGCCGTTTTCGAGATTTTCCGAATCGATGCGGCGGATGTCCACGCGGCAGTCGTTGGCGATCCCGCCGTGAACGATGGATTCGTAAATGGATTTGTAGGCGTCCTGCAGTTCGATGTATTTGCCGACGACGCCGATTTCCACGCGATGCGCCGGGTGCATGATGCGGCGGATGATGTTTTCCCAGACCGAGAGATCCCGCGGCTTCGCCTCGAGCCCGAGGCGGTTGATGACGACTTCGTCGAAATGCTCTTTCGCCAGCGTCAGCGGAAGCTCGTAAATCGAGTGTTCGACGTCGCGGCACTCGATGACGGCGTTCACGGGAACGTTGCAGTAAAGGCTCATCTTCTCGCGCATTTCCCGCGTGATCGGGCGCTCGGCGCGGCAGACGAGGATGTCCGGCTGGATGCCGATTTCGCGCAGCTTCGCGGTGGACTGCTGGGCGGGCTTCGTCTTGAGTTCGCCGGCGGCGCGGATGAACGGAATCAGCGCGCAATGGATGAAACAGACGTTTTCCCGCCCGGCGTCGAGCTGGAACTGGCGCAGCGCTTCGAGGAAGGGCAACCCTTCGATGTCGCCCGTCGTGCCGCCGACTTCCGTGATCAGCACGTCCACGCCTTCGCCGCCGCGCAGGATGCGCTCCTTGATTTCGTCGGTGACGTGGGGAATCACCTGGACGGTTTTGCCGAGGTAGTCGCCGCGGCGTTCCTTCGCGATGACGGTTTCGTAAATCTGCCCGGAGGAAACGGAGTTCGCGCGGGAAAGCGCGCCGCTCGTGAAGCGCTCGTAGTGGCCGAGGTCGAGGTCGGTTTCCGCGCCGTCGTCGAGCACGTAGACTTCGCCGTGCTGGTAGGGACTCATCGTTCCCGGATCGACGTTCAGATAAGGGTCGAACTTCTGGATGCGCACTTTCAGTCCGCGCAGCTCGAGCAGGGCCCCGAGCGCCGCCGCCGACAAGCCTTTTCCGAGGGAAGAAACAACGCCGCCTGTTACAAAGATGTATTTCATAGACGGGAGCACAGCGTATGAAATTTTTCCCGTGTTTGGAACAAAATTCGTCGTTTTCGCCTCGGGAACGCAGACGAAGCGAAACAAAATCCGTTTCCGCGCGTTTTTTGTTCCCGCGCGGGCAGGGCGTCCGCGCGGGAAAGCTTTGTTTCTCTTTCTTGAACACGTAAAAAAAAAGACGCCATGACTGAAAAACTTCTTCTTGTTCTCGCGGTCGCTTCGTGCGCCGCCGTTCCCGCGGCTTTCCTTGCCGCTTCCGTTCCCGAATCTCACGAAGAGACGGCGGCGAGCCGTTCTCCGCGGGAACGGGAAACCGTCGCCCGCAGGCTTTACGGGAAAATTCGCGTCGTTGACATCGGCGAAGATTACAAGGTGCGCTCCGTCGGCATCGGCGAGGACTTGCGCGTGCGCGTCGTCGACTTGGGGGCGAACAGCCCGGGGCTTTGGGAGTTCGTCGACATCGGCGAAGGGCCGCGTTGAAAAATCCGGCTTCGAAGCCTCCTTCCCGCCCGTGCGCGCGGGAACGTCGCCGGAGCGTATCCGTTTCTCCGATACGTGTTCGCTTGCGGCGCGGGAACGCGTCGGGATGCCCGGTCCGGGTCGTGTCCGTGCGGAGATTGCGCGGTGGCGCAAGGAACTCGGACGGTGATTTTCCCTGCGAATCTCCCGAAAAAGGGCGCCCATTTCTGATGCGTGCCCTTTTTCTTTCGGCTTTTTCTCTGTGAATCTGTAATTAAATTACGTATACGAGTGTATGTTTGATGCGCGTTGTTGATGGGTTTTGCAATTGATGGCTGTATTTTTCTTGGGTGTTTTTGCATTTTTCTCTTGTCATGTTCGATAAGATCGGGCATTGTCGTTTTTCACTTTCGCGGCGGACCTTCCGGGGCGAGCCGAAGAAAGGCCGTTCTTTGAGAAAAAAAAAGTTTGATTTTCCTCTTGACAACTTGTTGAGGAAACGGCTTAATGAGCGGCCTTTTCCGCTTCACGGCGGAGTGAGCATTTCAAAGTTCTTTGACAGTCATTTGATTTGTGCGATTGATACGGTTTCCGTACAATACAACAAAACCTTTACCTACAGTGAGCCTGCTTCGAACGGATTTGTTTTTCGTGCGGGTTCTGCTTGGGGAAGAATCTAAGTAAGAATTGCACGAAGAAGAGTTCATCGGCGAAGAAGGTGTTCACTGCGGGAGAGAACCAAAAGTTCGGATCGTCAGGATCTCGAACGCTCTTCCGAATATCTTTTTGAAACAGAAAGATTTTTGGAGAGTTTGATCCTGGCTCAGAGTGAACGCTGGCGACGTGGTTAAGACATGCAAGTCGAGCGGTATTGAATCTTGTAGCAATACGAGAGGAGAGAGAGCGGCGAACGGGTGCGTAACA
>DVOG01000036.1 GCA_018713755.1 Candidatus Spyradosoma merdigallinarum
TCGCAGTCCGCGCCGAATTTTTCGGGATCGACGAGGACGCAGGTCAGCCAATAGTTGGAATCGAAATCCGGTCCCGGCGCGTCTTTCACCGTGATGCCCGGCGTTCCCGCGAGCAGCTTCGCGTAAAGAGCGTGGATTTCGCGGCGGCGCGCGACGTGCGCGTCAAGCACCTCCATCTGCCCGCGGCCGATGCCGGCGCAGATGTTGCTCATGCGGTAATTGTAGCCGATTTTTTCGTGGTGATAATACGGGCGGTTCTCGCGCGCCTGCGTCGCGTAGAACATCGTGCGTTCGGCTTCCTCCTTCGTGCGGCAGACGAGCGCGCCGCCGCCGGACGTCGTGATGATTTTGTTCCCGTTGAAGGAGAGCGAACCGAACTCGCCGAACGTGCCGCACTTGCGTCCGCGGAACGAGGAGCCGAGCGCCTCGGCCGCGTCTTCCAGCAGGGGAACGCCGTATTTCTCGGCGACGGCGCAGATTTCGTCCATCTTCGCCGGCATGCCGTAAAGATGCACGGGAATGATCGCCTTGGGCAATTTGCCCGTCTTTTCGCGCCGGTCCAGCAGCGCCCTTTCCAGCAGCGCGGGATCCATGTTCCAAGTGTCTTCCTCGGAATCGACGAAGACGGGAACGCCGCCGCAGTAGACGACGGGATTCGCGCTCGCCGCGAACGTGAAGCTTTGGCAGATGACCTCGTCGCCCGGCCCGACGCCGAGCTGCACCAGCGCGAGGTGAACCGCCGCCGTTCCCGCGCTCAGCGCGACGGTGTGCCGCCCTTCTCCGAGATACGCGCTCAGCGCCGCTTCGAAAGCCGAGACGTTGGGCCCGAGGGGAACGACCCAATTCGTGTCGAAGGCTTCTTTGATGAAGTCCTGTTCGCGGCCGCCCATGTGGGCGAGAGAAAGCCAAATTTTCTTGCTCATCTTACGATAAAGAAGATGCCATATAAACGCTTTCGGACGCTTTTTGCAAACTTTTGCGGACGGGCAGAAATTCCTCGCGCGCTCCCGCGCCTCCGCGGGAAAATGTCTCGCGCGGCGCGAAGAAATCGTGCAGAATTTTTGTTCGAAACCAAGAACGCAAACCCCACGAAAGGAAACCTTATGCTCGAAACCCTGAAAAAAACGATTTTCGCCGGCGTCGGCGCCACCGTCATGTCCGCGGACGCCGTGAAGACGGCGCTCGCCGACCTCGTGAAAAAAGGCAAGCTCTCGGCGGACGACGCCAAGGCGGCGTTCGACAAAGCGGCGGCGCGCGGCGAAGAGGACGCAAAGGCGCTCTACGGCAAAGCCGCCGCGCGCGGCAAGGAAACGCTCGAAAACCTCGGCGCGCTCGCGGGAACGAAGCGCCTCGAAAATCTGGAAAAACGCGTCGCCGCGATCGAGGAAAAACTCGGCATTCCCGCGCCCGCGCCGGAAACGCCCGAAGACGAGAACTCTCCCGTTCCCGCGGCGGAAGCGCCGAAGCCCGCTGACGGAAACGCGGTCTGACGCCCCGCCCTTTTCCCGCGTCCGCCCGTTCCCGCCATGCCGTCCTCGCCGCCGGCGAAATCTCCGCTGAAAACCTTCGCGATGCTGCGCAACGGCATCCGCGCGAAGGAGATTTTCGTCGTGCTGCTGCGCAACGGCTTCAACGAAATCATCGACAAAATCTACAGCCCGAAGTCGTTCTTCCGCCACGTCATTCCCAAGCCGGACAAAAGCGTCACGCTGTGGCGGCGCATCCGCATCACCTGCGAAGAACTGGGGCCGACCTTCGTCAAATTCGGGCAGATTCTCTGCACGCGCGAAGACATCCTGCCGCTCCCGCTCATCGAAGAGCTGAAGCTGCTGCGCGACAACGTCACGCCCGTGCCCTGGGAACAGATCGAGCCGGTCTTCGACGCGGAGCTCGAAAACGGCATCGCCGCGCATTTTTCCGCGTTCGACAAAACGCCCGCCGCGAGCGGGAGCGTCGGGCAGGTTTACCGCGCGCGGCTGAAAAGCGGCGAAGAAGTCGCGGTGAAAATCCGCCGCCCCGGCGCGGCGCGGGAACTGACGCGGGACTTCGAGATTCTGGCGTGGCTCGTCGACCGCGCGGCGGAAAAAATCCCGGAGCTGGCGAGCTACGACCTCGCGGGCATCCTCGACGAAATCCGCGACGGCGTGCTGCGGGAAACGGATTTTTCGATCGAGGCGCGCAACGCGGAATACTTCAACGCCACGAACCCGTTCCCGGAAGTCTTCGCGCCGAAAATCTACACGCAGCTTTCGACGAAGCGCGTCCTCGTCTCCGAGTGGATACGCGGGGTCGCGCCGGGGAAAGGCGCGGCGGCCGCGCCCGAAGCGGCCCGCAGCGGCGCGCGTTCGCTTTTTCACCAAATTTTCACGGCGGGCTTCTTCCACGCCGATCCGCACAGCGGGAACATTCTCCTCACGGAAGACGGCCGCGTGTGCTTCATCGACTGGGGCGTCGCGGGAACGCTTTCGCGGCGGATGCGCTATTTCCTGGCGGACATTTTCGCCGCCGCCGCCGACGGGAACGCCGAGCGGACGCTGCAGACCGTGCTGAAGACGTATCCGCCCGAAAACCGCGCGAACAAGGCGAAGGCGGAATCGGAAATCGCGCTCGTGCTGCGCCGTCACCAGGATTTCGCGCAGCGCGGCGGCTCGCTCGGCCGCATGATTTTCGACATGCTCCGCGCGCTCTCCTCGTGCGGCATGCCGCTCCCGCGCGATTACGCGCTGCTCGCGAAATCCGTCGTCGTGATGGAGGAAACCGGGCGCGCCGCCGACCCGAATTTCAGCATCCGGCCGTTCGCGCAGGAGGCGCTGTCGCGGCTTTACGCCGAACGGCACAATCCGAAGACGCTCGCGGGCGACGCTTTCCGCGGCGCCGAGCGCAGTTTCGCCTACGTTCGGGAAATGCCCGAATCCGTGCAGCGCATTCTCTGGAAAATCGAAAAAGGCGAAGCGAAAATCAACATCGACCACGAAGGCCTGAACTCGACGCGCATCACGCTGGACCGCGCGACGAACCGGCTTTCGCTCGCGATCATCATCGCCGCGCTGCTCGTGGCCTCCGCGCTGCTCGTGTGTTCGGCGGCGCTCGGCGGGAACGAGCGCGGCTTCGCGCATCATCTCGGCGTCGCCGGGTTCATCGTCGCCGCGGTTTGGACGGCGTGGCTGACCTGGATCATCCTGCGAAGGAAAACCTGACGGCGTTCCCGCGTCGCGCGGCAAGAAGATGGGTTGTCTTTCTCGGCAAGATTCGCCTATAATTCCGCAGAACTGTTTCTGTTCCGACATCTTTTCATGTTTCCCAACGATTCATCTGCCGGCTCTTCCGGAGACCTCATTTTCGCCGCGGTCAACGCGGTGCTCTGCGTCGCGTTTCTGCTCTGCTACCTGTACCAGTTCTTTTACCTCGCGGTTCCGTTCGTTCTCAAAGACAAGGCGCACGGTCCCGCGCGCAGAAACCGGCTCGGCATTCTCATCTCGGCGCGCAACGAGGCGGGCGTCATCGGCCATCTGCTCGAAAGCCTGAACCGCCAGACTTACCCGCGGGAACTCTTCACGGTCTTCGTCGCGGCGGACAACTGCACGGACGACACGGCGCGCGTCGCGCGGGAACACGGGGCCGTCGTTCACGAGCGCTTCAACACGGAAAAAGTCGGCAAAGGCTACGCGCTGGAATTTCTTTACGGGAAAGTCGTCGAAGAACACGGCGACGCGGCGTTCGACGCCTACATCGTCTTCGACGCGGACAACGTCCTTGACCCGCGTTACCTCGAGGAGATGAACCGGACGTTTTCCGACGGCTACGAGGTCGTCACCAGCTACCGCAATTCCAAGAATTACGGCGACAACTGGATCAGTGCGGGCTACGCGCTGTGGTTTCTGCGGGAAAGCGAATACCTGAACCACGCGCGCATGCTGCTCGGCACGAGCTGCGCCGTCTCGGGAACGGGCTTCCTTTTTTCGTCGAAAATCATGCGCGAGACGGGCGGCTGGAAGTTTTTCCTGCTCACGGAAGACATCGAATTCACGGTCTACAACGTCGTGCGCGGACGCAAAATCGGCTACGCGAAAAACGCGGAGCTTTACGACGAGCAGCCCGTCACGTTCGCGCAGTCGTGGCGGCAGCGGCTGCGCTGGGCGAAAGGCTACATTCAGGTTTGGGGAAAATTCGGCGGCAGTCTGCTCAAAAATCTTTTCTCCGAAAAATTCACGTCCTGCTACGACATGACGATGACGATCATGCCCGCGCTCGTCATCAGCATCCTCACGCTTCTGAACTGCCTGCTCGGCGTCGTGCTCGGCATCGTTTTCGACTGGGGCCTGAAGCACATCGGGCTGAGTCTTCTCGGCACGCTGAGCGGCATTTACATCACGCTTTGGGCGATCGGCGCGCTGACGACGGCGACGCAATGGAAAAAAATCCACTGCTCCGCCGTCAAAAAGATTTTCTACGCGTTCACGTTCCCGCTGTTCATGCTGACGTATCTTCCCATCGCCATCACGGCGATTTTCAAGAAAGTCGAGTGGTCGCCGATCGCGCATATCCGCGCGAAGACGCTCGACGAAATCACCCGCGGATAACGCGGCGGCGCGGGAACGGCGGAGCCGCCGCCGTTTCCCCTGCGGCAGACAGGCGCAAAAGAAATGACTCCCCGGAAACTACGTTTCCGGGGAGCCTGTCTCTTATCTCTACTGACTTTAACTCTAACTTCTCTCTATCTCTATTAACCTCTAACTAACTTAACTAACCAAATCTGACTTCAAAGGTAAAAAGCGGCGTCGTTTGCGATTTCGTCTAAAAAAAAACTTTTTTTTTTCGCGGCGCGTTCCCGCGCGAAGCGGCTTTTTTCTCTTCTAAAACGCGCGAACCGAAGCTATTGTTTCAGGAAAATGACATTTTTCGGAAAAAAGCCACAAACGCCCGCTCTGCGCAAGACGGAAAATCTGCTCGCCGCCGCCGAAAAAGTCGACCGTTACCGCGGCGATCTTTTCAGCGAAAAGGAACGGGAACGCTTCGACGCAGCAGTCGCCGGCGCGCGCGCGGCCGCCGCGGGAACGCCGCCCGACGCGGAAAAGCTCGCCGCCGCCGCGGACGTGCTCGAGAAAGCGCTGCTGGATTTGGGCGGAACGTTTTTCCCGAAGAAAACGCTCCCGGAGTGGGTCGAGCTGCTCGTCGTCGCAGCGATTCTCGCCGGCGGCATCCGCGCGTTCTTCATCCAGCCGTTCAAGATTCCGACCAATTCGATGTTCCCGACCTACAACGGCATGACGGCGGAAATCTGCACGGGAACGGAAAATCTCGCCGAAAAGCTGTTCGACCGCGTTTTCTTCGGCGCGTCCTTTCTTGAAATTCCGGCGCCCTGCGACGGCGAAGTGATGATTCCGCTGCGCTTCGACGCGGGAACGCGGAAATTTTCTCTGACGCCGCCGGAAAAGAACCCCGGCGCGGTCACCATCGTTTCGCCGGGCGAAGACGTGTACAAAATTCTCGTCGGGAACGCCGCCGTCGACGTCCCCGTACCGCGGGACTTTTCGCTGTCGCCCGTGCTGCTCGACGCGTTCTTCCCCGAAACGGGAAAAACGCCCGCGCCGGAAGCCGAACGCTGGCGCGAAGTTTTCGGAAAGGCGCGTATCGCCGTTCTGCCCGACGGCTCGCGCGCGCTGCGCACGGGAAAATACGTCCGCCGCGGAGAAAACGCGCTCGCGTTCAAGATTCTCGGCGGAGACATGGTGCTCGTCGAACGCGTTTCCTGCCATTTCAAGGAGCCGGAGCGCGGCGACCCGTTCGTTTTCCGCACGCGCGGCATTCCGGGTCTGAACAACGTCGAGCTTTACTACATCAAGCGGCTCGCGGGAAAACCCGGCGACGTGCTCCGCGTCGAAGACGGCAAACTTTTCGTCAACGGCGCTCCCGCGGACTTCGCGGAAGCGATGAGGCTCAACAACGCGCCGACGCCCGAGAAGCGCTATTACGGCTACCTGCCGACGAGCGGCGCGCCCTCGCCCTACAGCTGGCCGCTCGCGCAGGATTTCCGCGTTCCCGAAGGCTTTTACTGCGCCCTCGGCGACAATTCGCAGAACAGCTACGATTCGCGCGGCTGGGGCGGCGTTCCCGAGAAAGACGTCGTCGGCTCCGCGCTTTTCATTCTCTACCCGTTCTCGCGGCGCTGGGGACCGGCAGAATGACGCGCGCGCCGCCGCCGCCTCTCGACGCGCCCGGCGAAGGCGGTTTTCTCCTGCATGAAAAAGGCGTTCCCGCACGCGGGAACGCCTTTTCTTTTTTCATCTTCAGGCGATGCGCCTGAGCGACGTCATTCGCCCTCGGTCGTGCTGAACGTCACGTTCGAAATGTTCGCTTTCGCGAGCACGTCGAGCACGTTCATGATGCGGTCGTATTTCACGGTTTCCTCCGCGGCGACGGTGACGATGACTTTCGTCTTCGCCTGCAGCGCGGTGTCGGCGACGTTGCGCATTTCGATGTAGAGGTCGTTCATCTTGACGTCGCCGGGCTGCCCGATCGGGTCGTCGTTCATCGAAACTTCGCCTTCGGCGGAAATGCCGATGATGACTTCGTCGGGCGGAAGCTCGTCGGAAGCGGCGGTCGCGACTTCCGCCGAGCCCGGGAGCGTCGTCTTGATTTCGTATTCGACCTTGATCGTTCCCGCCAAAACCATGAAGTAAAGGAGGATGACGAACACGACGTCAAGCATCGGCGCGATCTGAAAGCCGAGATTCGGCGTTTCTTCCGGTTCAACTCTTTTCATAGCGGTTTATTCGTCGTCTTTGTTCATCCCGGTGAACGCGATGTTGTCCATGCCGGCGTCGGCGGCGAGCATCAGAATCTGGCTGATGTATTTCGCCGGAATTTCGCGGTCGGCGCGGACGAGGAAGCGCACTTCCGGGTCGATTTCTTTCGTGAAAGGATTCGTCGCGCGGGAGATGATGTTCTCCACCGCCGCTTCGCGTCCTTGTTCCGTGATGTCGATGGGCGTGTCGTCGAGCTTGACGATGGGCGCGCCGAGCGTCTTGTCCCAGCCGACGTTGATCAGCACCGCCTTCGCCTTAGTTTTCGGATCCGGCGGCTCGCCGTTCGACGCGACCGGCAACGTGATGCTGTTGTCGATTTTGAGCATCTGCGACGTCGAAATGCTCATGAAGAAGATGAGCAGAACGAAGAGCACGTCGAGCATCGGCGCAATCTGAAATTCCGGTTCTCCGTTGCCGCCTCCGCTGCTTGCCATAGGTCAGTCCCTTTCGTTTTCAGAAGGTTGGCGATTGCCGCGGGAACGCGCTCAGGCCTGCTGTTCCGCGGGCTGTTCGGCGGGAGCCGCCTCTTCGTCCGCGACCCAGTTCGGCATGCCGGCGTAAATTTCTTCGTCGCCGATCTGGTAGCCTTCGAACTTTTCGTAGGGCATTTTGCGGAAGAGCCCGGTGATGACTTCCTGCAGATCGTGGATGACGGTCGCGATGCGGTTGCGGAGCATGTAGAAGAAGAAGAACGCGGGAATGGAGACCGCGATGCCGGACGCCGTAGCGACGAGCACCTCGCCGATGTGCGCCGCGAGTTCGCCCGCGCCGCCGCCGCCGACGCCTTCTTTGCCGAGAGCGCCGAACGCGCCCTTCATCCCGGTGACGGTACCGAGCAGACCGATCATAGGACCGCAGACGCCGATGACGGAGAGGTAGGAAATGCGCGCGTCGAAGCCGGCTTTGATGCGGGAAATTTCCGAGAAGATAGCTTCTTCCGTCATGTTCTTTCCGTCGGGAAGGAAGACGACGCCCATGCGGACGACGTCCGTGAACGTGGACGGGTTCGCCTTGCAGTATTCATAGGCGCCGCGGTAGTCGCCGTTTTGGAAAAGCGTGCGGATCTGGTCGACGTGCGCCGGCGGGAACATGCGCTTGATCATCGAACGCATGAAGCAGTCCACCGTCAGCCAAACAAGCGCGATGGACGCGGCGAGCAGGAACCACATGACCCAGCCGCCCTGCTTGAGCGTATCGAGGAAGCTGTCTTCGGAGACCGTTTCCGCGGCGGTTTCGGCGGCGGCTTCGGCGGCTTCCTGCGCGTACAGGAACGTCGGGGCGAGAACCGCGCCGATGACGAGCATCGGCAGGAGGGAATGAGCGAGTTTGCGCAATTTCATATTCATAAGCGTTGTTGAAATGAAGGTTCGGGGGGTTAGCTGTTTTGTTCGTTGACGTGTAAGTAAAAAGCAATTTTGCCGAAAACGCGAATATTTTATTCTTCGTCGGCGTCGTCGATTTCGAAATCGTCTTCCTCTTCGATGATGAGGTCGCCGTCTTCGTCGATGAAGAGCTCGTCGTCGCCGGAAGAGGCGTCCGCGTCGTCGCCGTCGGCGTTCGCCGAGGACGAGATGGAAGCGGCGACGAGGGCGCGCTTCTGGTCGTCTTCAAGCGAATCGCGCTTGGCGAGAATGGCGTCCTGCTTGTCTTTCGGCAAAAGCTCGAGCGCCTGCTTCGCCTCGACCGTCATCGGGTACTCGTTGACGACTTCCATGATGTAGCTTTCGGCGTGTTCGGCGAGCTTCTGGGCCTTCTTGTCGGGGCTGTCCAGCTTGAGGAAGCAGCGGGCGACTTCCAGCTTCGCGGCGGGAACGAACTCCGCCTGGTTCCCGTAAAAGACGGGAACGCGCAGGAACGTGTAAAGCGCCGGCTCGTATTCGCCGAGGTTGAATTCCGCGCGCCCTTTCAGCATGGTCAGCTGCGCGAGCGTTTCCGCGTCGTCTTCTTCCTTGATCATCGCCGAAGCGTCGTTGAGCACGCGCTTGAAATCGCCTTTGCGCAGCTGCTGACGAAGCCGGACGATTTTGATGCGCTGCGGGAGCCCTTCGATTTTGTCCGTTCCCGGCGCGGCTTCGATTTCCCGAATGAACGAGTCGAGAATCGCGTCGTTTTCCTGCTGGTCGAGCGCGTCGAGCTTGATGACGGCGGCCTCGAGCCAAAGCGATCCTTCGACGGACTTCAAGTCCTTGAAAAACTGGAGAAACCGCTCGGAAACGGCGAGCGCCGTCGCGGGATCGCCCTGCGCGAGCGCGTTCCGCGCGTCGGTGAGCTGCGTTTCGTTCTTCCATTCGATTTTGACGAGATCCTTGAGAGGAAACTCGTCGACGAGCTCCAGCCCGGTCCTCGCGTCGAAAACGCGCTTGGAGACGACGACGCCGCGCGGCGTATCCGTCAAATCCGCCCACAGCAGAATTTTCTGCGGCTTTTCCGCGTCGGGCGCGAGCAGTTTTTCGGGATAATTGACGAACCAGCCGTTCGGATCCGCGCCGCGGAAATAGAACTTCACGACCGGCGTCTTTTTCTTCTTGGTCTTTTTCCCCTTCAGCGCGTCCGCCGCCGCGGAAGTGACCGATTTCTTCTCCGCGGGAGCGGTCTGCGGGAACGCGACGACGGCGGGAACGGCGGCGAACGCCGCGACGGCGAGCAGGTGTAAAATTTTCTTTTTCATGATGATTTCGGAAAACGGAAGTTTTTGCGTTGGCGGTGTCAGAGCGTCTGAAGCATTTTCGCGGCTTCTTTCGCTTCCGGCGTATTTCTGAAGCGGCCGGACGCATCCGTCATCTGCAGAAAGAGCGTCTTCGCTTCTTCCGGCTGTCCGAGGCGGTCGCGGAGAATGATGCCGGTGCGCAGCATCGCTTTCGCCGCGAATTCCGGATATTTTTTCCACGTCAGATAGCAGATGCGGTAATCGCCGACGGCGGCTTCGAACTGCCTGTTCTTCTCTTTGATTTGACCGAGGTAATAGAGCGCGGCGGCGGTGGGACGCCCGCGCCATTCCTTGATGCCCTTGATGTAGTTCAGCTCTTCCGCCGCTTTTTCGAGGCGGTCGGCGATGTTGAGCGAGGAAGCGTCCTCGTCGGACATTTCAATCAGCGCCTGCGCGCGGCCGAGGCGCAAATCGGGCTCGAGCATGTAGGCGATGTTCCCGTCCACGCCTTCGTTGAAGATTTCGAAGGCGCCCTTGTAGTCCTTGCGGTTGAGCAGGATTTTTCCCTGCCCGGCGAAGGCGAACTCCGCGGTTTCGGAACCCTTGTAGAAATCCAGCACGTAGCGGAAATATTCCTCCGCGCGTTTTTCGTTCCCGGTGTCCAGCAGGAAGGTGCCGACCATCGAGAGAATCGCGGGACTGAGCTCGTTCGGCTCGAAGCTGTTCGCGATGAGGCGGTTGATGCGGTCGCGCTCGTCGCAGTAGCGTTTGTAGTCGGCGCTGCGGGGCGTGGCGAGGGCGTCGTAGATGAGCGTCTTGGCGTAGTTCCCGCGGGCGCGCGCGATGAGCGAAGCCTTCGACTCGTCCTTCAGGTTCAGCAGGGCGAGCATGTCGTCAATCGCTTTTTCCGCCGTGTATTCGTTCGGATCCCGCGGCGGCGGGAGCTCGCCTTCTTTGAGCGCGCGATGGAACTTCACGTTGGACGCGAAGCGCTGCGCGAGCTCGGTGATGAGGGTTTCCACGCCGTCCTGACGCGGATTGTCGATGTTCTTCAGAATGGCCTCCGCCATCATCTTGCGCGTTTCTTCCTGCGCGGCGTCGATGTGCTTCTGCCGTTCTTCGCGCGGCATTTTCGACGCTTCGGAACGCGCCTTGCGCACGGTGAAATCGATTTTCTTGAAAAGATAGTTCAGCGCTTCGGGCGCGTTCGTATCCCAGTTGTAAAGCGTGTCGTAAAGATCCAGAAGCCGCGCGTAGCCGTTTTCGAGCTGCGGGAGCTGCTTGTCCAGCTCCGTCAGCGAGAAATAAAGCACGTCGGGATTGTTGCGCGCCGTTTTCGCCGCGAGGATGTACGCGTCAATGCTCGCGTCCATGAACTTCTGCTTCTTCTTCAGGTCGCTTTTCGTGAACTTCACGATTTTCTTTTTGCCGATGCCCTGACGGACGTCGCTGCCCTGCACGCTCTCGGCAAGCGTCTTGTTCGCGTCGCCGAGCAGCGTGTAGACTTCCGAGAGCTGATACTCGACGGAATTGACGATGTTCGGCGGCACGTCCGGGCGAAGCTGCGGGAGCGCCTGCGTGTTGTAGAGCGACGTTTCGTCCACGCTGAAATAGTCGCGGATCCAGTCCGTGCAGCGGCGGACGACGTCCTGCGTCTGCGGCGGGCGCAGCCCGTTCTGCACGACGGCGAGGCGGTACTTCGCGTCCGGGATGAAGCTCCCGTCCGGGAACTCGTCGATGTATTTGTCGAAGGCTTCCTTCGTTTCCGGCAGCATCGTCGAGTAGAAGAAAAGCAGCGCGCGGCGATAGACCATTTCTTCGATGACGGGCTTGAAGTCCGGATTGCCCTTGTATTTTTTGATGAAATTCTCGATGAGGGCGAGCGTCTTCTGCGATTCCTGCGAAAGCTTCGGCTTGTAGCCCGGTTTCCCCATGCCCTTGATGTAGACTTTTTCGTCTTCCGTGAGAATGCCCCACGGGCAGCGGGCGAAGCTGGCGGAAATGACGGACCAGTCGATTTGGCACTCGACGTCCACGGGCAATTTCCCGACTTTTCCCTTGACCCATTCGAGCTGCGCAATGGCGTCCCTGTAGTCGCCCTTGTCGAAGGAAATCTGCCCCAGCAGCAGCGCGACGCGCCCGAGCTCGTCGCCCTTTTCCTTGTCGTCCTTGTATTTTTCGAGAAACGCCTTGCATTCCTGCTGCGCCTCGTCGTCGCGCCCCATCGCCCGCAGCGTCAGGATGTAATAATACGTGGCGGTGCTGAGCATCTCGAAATCCTTGTGGTTGTCAAGGATGTCGCGGAAGGCGACGTAGCCTTCCCACGCCCGATCCAGCGAAAGCAGGCAGGCGCCGATGCGGAAGGAAATCAGCGCGTCGAAATCTTTGTTTTCGTCGAAAGCCGTCTTGTAGTCCTCGAGCTCGGCGAGCCTTTCCTCCGCCTTGTCGATTTTTTCCTGATCGCTTTCGCTGGGCGTTTCCCCGCCGTTTTTCTTGGCGGCCTCGACGGCGGCCTTGGCGGACTCGAGCGCGGGGCCGAAGCATTCCACGAGCTGCTCTTTGCGCATGATGCCCTGGTAAATCTGAAGCGCCTGCCGGAAAAGCTCTTCCTGCTTGGCGAGCTCCGTCTCGTCCGCGATTTCGGGATCGATTTCCTGCGCCTGCCCGAAGTAGTCGTCGCCGACTTCCAAATTCTGCATGTTCGCGCGGATTTGGCTCGCGGGATCGAGCGCGCCGCCCTTCCCGGAAAGATAGCCTTCGACTTTCGCCTTCAGCGCGTTCGCCTCTTTGCGGCGTCCGAGGCTGTAGTAAAGGCTGATCAGCTTCTGGCGCGCCGCGATCATTTCAGGAATCCAAATGTCGTTGTTGGTCAGCGCGAAAAGATTCTGCGCGGCGACGGTCAGCGCGTATTTCTCATTGCTCTCGACGCCTTCCGGCGGCGGCGTTCCCGCCTTGTCCTTCGCCTCGCCTTCCTTCTGCAGCAAATCCGCGCGGGAAATCGACGCCTTCAGCCGCAGCGCCTGAGAAGGATTCTGCTTCAGGATGCTGTCGATCATCTGGCGCGCCGCTTCCCAGTTCTCCTGCTGAATGTAGCAGGTGACCAAAGAAAGCCGCACGTCCATGATCTGCGGATCTTTCGGATACTTTTCGATGAAATCCGCCAGCGCGCGCTCCGCTTCCGGCCATTTTTTCTGCGCGAGAATGCAGGCGGCGATCTGGTAATCGATGAGCGAGGTCATGCCCTGCTCCTGGAGAAAGTTCTTGTATTCTCCGTTTTTCAGCTTCGTGAAAGCGTCGATCGCTTCCGCGTACTTCTTTTCGTTGGCGAGCTTGAACGCCGCTTCCGCCGCGATTTCAAGCCGGGACTTTTGCGCCGCGGGCTTTTTCGCCGGAGCGGCTTGCGCGAACGCCGACGGCGACGCGGCAGGAGAGAGCGCGACCAGAACGGCGGCGAACGCCGCGGCCGCCAACGCATACGAACGGGAACTTTTAAGCATGTCGAAAATTCAAAAAAGGGGGAAGAAGATGGGTTCGCGCGTTCCCGAAAATCGCAGGGGAGAAATTTCGGGAACGTTGCCTTATGGAAAAGCAAAAACCCCGAAAAGACAATTCTTTTTTCGGAAACGCGCCGAAGAAAGCGGCGCGGGAACGGAAATCCGTTCCCGCGAAAGCGAAGCGCGCGGCGCTCGGGCGCCGAAGCCTGCCGTTCAGCCGGCGCGGGAACGCCGACGG